>WQXD01000018.1 GCA_009785015.1 Oscillospiraceae bacterium
ATCCTGAAAGTCCCCCGACGACGCATTCGAGGTTTTCACGAGCACAAATATGGATTTGTCGAATTTTTCGCAGTTATCGATAAAGGGCTTGATCCCGTCGAATCCCAAATAGGGGTTGACAGTAAGGCAGTCGGCCTCCAGCATCCTGCGGTTTTCGCCGAAGATATCGCTTTCGCCGAGGTACGCCGCCGAATACGCCTCCGCAGTCGCCCCTATGTCGCCGCGTTTGCCGTCCAAGATTACATACAAATCCTTTGATTTCGCGTACCGGACCGTTTTGTACAGCGCAAAAATCCCTTCGGGCCCGTACATCTCGTAATACGCCATCTGCGGCTTGACTGCGGGGATCAGGTCGAAACAGGCGTCGATGAGCCCTTTGCCGAATTCAAACAGAGCTTCCCCCGCGGCTTTTTCCGTTTTGCCGAAATCTGCCGTTGCCTTTTTTATTATATGCTCCGGTATAAACTCGAGTTTCGGGTCGAGCCCCATGACCGTCGGATTTTTTTTCGCGTATATTTTTTTTTGAAGAGCTGCAAATGACATGATTTTTTCTCCCACCTTCTTTAAATTTAAAAATTATTGTTCTCAATCGAGCGGTTTTACATCCCAGATATTTTCGGCGTATTCTTTTATGCTCCTGTCAGCGGAAAAAATCCCGGCTGAGGCTATGTTGTTCAGCGACATCCTGTTCCATTTCAAGCGGTCTTCATACGCCGCTTCCAGAAGCGCGTGCGCGCGCGAATAGCTGCCGAAATCCGCAAGGCACATAAACGGGTCAGGCGCGAAATCGCCCGAAAGCAGATATCCGGTTATATTCTCAAACGATACCCCGTCAAAACCCGAATTTAAAGCATTCATCACTTTCGGCAGTTTTTTATCTTTTGCGCAGTAATAATTCGGGTCATAGCGCGATACCCACAATTCTTCGGCTTCTTTTGCCGTCATTCCGAATATGAATATATTTTCGGCCCCCACGGCCTCAAGTATCTCTATGTTGGCGCCGTCAGGAGTCCCTATGGTCACCGCCCCGTTTATCATCAGCTTCATATTCCCCGTCCCGCTCGCCTCTTTTCCCGCAAGCGAGATCTGCTGGCTCACTTCGCCCGCCGGAATTATTTTCTCAGCCAGCGAAACCGAATAATCCTCCAGAAATACCACGCTGAGTTTATCCTTTAACCCGGCGTGTTTTTTTATATCCTCGCCAAGGCAGTATATGAGCTTTATTATCTGCTTTGCCAGCTGATAGCCCGGAGCGGCTTTCGCGGCGAATATATATGTCTGGGGCAGTATGCCAAGCTCCGGGTTTTCGAGCAGGTCGTTATACACCGAAATGATCCGGAGAACGTTCAACAGCTGGCGCTTGTATTCGTGCAGCCTTTTAATCTGGACGTTGAATACGGAGTCCGGGTTTATCAGGCGGCCGAAAGCCCGGTTCACGTGGTTGGCGAGCCTTATCTTGTTTTCGCGTTTTATTTCGCCGAGCGCGAAAAGGACGCTTTCGTCGTTTTCGAATTTTTTGAAGCCTTCGAGAAGGGAGGCGTCCCTTCTGTGGGAGGCTCCGATGCAGGAATCCAGCAGCCCCGTCAAAAGCGGGTTGGCCTGCGCGAGCCAGCGCCTGTGCGCTATGCCGTTTGTCACATTTTTGAATTTTTCGGGCGTGTCCTCGTAAAAATCCTTAAAAAAAGTGTTTTTGAGTATCTCCGAATGGATTTTGGCCACGCCGTTTACAGAGTGCCCCCCCGCAATGCACAGATTCGCCATTCTCACCTCTCCGAAGGCGAGTATCGACATACGCTGTATTTTGTCCCAGCCGCCAGGGTATTTTTCCCACAAACGCCCGCAATGGCGGCGGTTTATTTCGCAAATGATGGAATATATCCTCGGCATGTTTGTTTTAACCAAATATTCGGGCCAGGTTTCCAGGGCTTCGGGCAGAATTGTATGGTTTGTGTAGGCAATGGTTCCGGTGGTTATATGCCAGGCGCGCTCCCAGCCGAAATCGTACTCGTCGATTAAAATCCGCATGAGCTCGGGTATCGCAAAGGCGGGATGGGTGTCATTTATGTGGATGGCGCATTTTTTGTGGAGGTTGTCCAAATTCGGATAGGCCGCCAGATGGCGCGCTATTATATTTTGTATCGAAGCCGACGCCAAAAAATAGTGCTGTTTGAGCCTGAGGGTTTTTCCTTCGCTGTGATTGTCGGCGGGATACAAAACCTTTGAAATAGCTTCGATTCTCGCGCTTTGTTCGACCGCCTTGACGAAATCGCCCTGAGAAAACAGATTCACGTCGATGCCCACCGGGCTTTTGGCCCTCCACAGGCGCAGCACTTCCGCGCTTTGGCCGCCGTACCCCGAAATCATCAGGTCGTAAGGTATGGCTTCGACGCTCTGAGTGTCCTCGTATGTTATTTCCAGCTTGCCGTTTTTCCAGTTCTCCTTTGCATATCCCCCGAAGTTCACCAAAACGGCGTAATCCGTCCTGGGGACCAAAAACACCTCCCCCATCCCCAGCCAGTCGTCGGGCAGCTCGACCTGCCAGCCGCCGGCCAATTTTTGTTTGAACAGGCCGAATTCATACCTGATGGAATAGGCCGTGGCGGGGTATCCAAGTGTCGCCAGCGAATCCATATAGCACGCCGCAAGGCGCCCCAGCCCGCCGTTGCCCAGCCCCAGGTCGGCGTCCTTTTCATACAGCTCCCCGAGGGTATGCCCGTAATCGTTCATTATCTCCCCGAGTTCCTTTTCAATGCCGAGATTGTATATGTTGTTTAAAAGCTGCTTCCCGACCAAAAACTCCACGCAGAGGTAATATACGTTTTTGAGCTGTTTTTCCTTTGTCCCAAGCCTGAAATCGCGGCGCTGCTGCGAGAGCATGTCCCGGGTCAATGCGGCTACGGCTTTATAGAAATGCGTGATTTCCGCGTTTTCGCAGGTGCGGCCGTAATATTCCGAAAGTTTTTCTTTTATTGAGTTTCGCAGTTGGTCTTTCAAGTCCATCGATTGTTATTTCTCTCCGATCAATTCTTCATACATTTTCATATATTCCCCCGCCGAGCGCTCCCAGCCGAAATCGCTTTCCATCGCCCGTTTGGTCAGAGCCGCCCAATTCCGGCCGTCGCCGAAAACAGCCAAGGCTTCCCATAGCGCTTCCATCAAGGCTTTGCTCGAATAATCGGCGAACAAAAACCCGTTGCCCGATTCGTTTGTCTGGTCATAGGGCAAAATGGAATCTTTCAGCCCGCCGGTTTCTCTGACTATGGGAACCGCCCCGTATCTCGCAGCCATCATCTGCCCCAATCCGCAGGGCTCGAATTTCGACGGCATCAGAAACATATCGGCCCCCGCGTATATCCTCCTCGCCAAATCGGGGTCAAACCCGATGTACGCGCTCATCTTTTCGGGGAACTGCGCCGCAAGCTGCTCAAAGCTCTGTTCGTATTTTTTGTCGCCTCCGCCCATGATCACAAACTGCAGCGGCAGCGCCATGATTTCATTTATCGCCTCCAGAACCAGATCCAAGCCCTTTTGCTCGGTAAGCCTTGTGATCATGGCGATCACCGGTATGTCTTTGTTTTTTTGCAGGCCGGTTTCCTTTTGCAGGCATATTTTGTTTTCGAGCTTTTTTTCAATGCTGCCGCTGTCGTATTTGCAAAAAATTTTCGGATCGGCGGCCGGGTCATATGAGGCTGTGTCTATCCCGTTGAGTATTCCCCGTATTTTGTTTGTCTCGAGGTTTACAACCGGGGCAAGGCCGCAAGCGAAATTCGGGTCATGGATTTCTCCGGCGTAGGCCGGCGAGACTGTGGAGACCCTGCCGGCGCATACTATCGCCCCTTTCATGAGGTTTATATCCCCGTCAAATTCCAAAATATGTCTGTGGCTGTATGAAATATCGAATATGTCCTCCAGGATGTCCATGCTGTATTTTCCCTGATATTTCATGTTGTGGATGGTGAAAACCGTTTTTATATCCTTAAATTCCTCCCTGCCGGAATATGACGCGGCGAGATACACCGGGACTAGGGCGGCTTGCCAGTCGTGCGCGTGGATTATATCGGGGATGAAACCTATAACTCCGAGCACATCCAGAACAGCCTTGCAGAAAAAAGCGAACCTCTCGCCGTCGTCAAAAAAGCCGTAACAGCCCGCCCTCTTGAAGTAATACTCGTTGTCTATGAAATAATACGTGATTTCGCCCGCTTTGGCGGTAAATATCCCGCAGTACTGATGCCGCCAGCCCAAATCCACGTATGTGTTCGCCAAAAAGTTCAGCTCTCCGCCGAATTTCGCGGCTATTTCCCCGTAAAGCGGCAGCACGACGCATACCTTTGCGGAGCCGCCGACTTTATACAGGCCCCTCGGCAGCGCCCCGACCACTTCGCCGAGCCCCCCCGTGGTTATAAAGGGAGCGGCTTCCCCCGAGACAAACAATATTTTTTTGCCGTTCGTTTTCGTTTTCATAAATTCATATCCTCTTGTTTTTGGTGATATACATCAGGTATTCCTTGTCCGCCGTCAGTTTTTTGCCGTCGGTCACAACCACACCTTTGTCCGCAATGATCCACTCGAGGCTGCAGTCCTCCCCTATTATGCCGTCCTGCATGATCAGGCAATTTTTCAGAATTGAGTTTTTATGTACCTTTACCCCTCTGAAAATGACGCTGTTTTCCACAGTCCCCTCTATCACGCACCCGTCGGCGATAAGCGAATTTTTCACATCGGCGCCCGCGCCGTATCTGGCGGGTTCCGAATCCCTCACTTTTGTGTAGACGCTGCGCCCGGTTTTGTAAAAAAGTTCGTCGCGTTTGGCGCTGTCGAGCATTTCCATATTGTATTTGAAATAATTGTTCACCGAGTTTATATGCGCGCAGTATCCTTTGTACTCATAGCCGAGTATATTTGTGTAACTCACTTCAGCCAGCAGTATATCCCTCGAAAAATGGGTTTTTCCGGTCGCGATCGCGTTGGACAGCATATTGAGCATATAACTTTTCCGCATCACCCATGTGTTCATGCTTATATTGAACGTGCCGCCTTCGACATACCAGGGCTGTATGTAGACCTCCGTGATCCTGTGCGGGTTTTTGGGATCGCCGGAGAGCGTATACAGAGTGGAGTGGGCGGCGCTTTCCTTGTCCACGTAGTGCTCGTTGTACAAGGCGGTTATATCCGCCCCGGATTCGATGTGGAAGTCTATCACGCTTTTGTAATTTACGTTGCAGATCATGTCGCAGTCGCTCATCACCACGAATTCCTGCGGGGCGCTCTCCACGTAGTTTATAATCCGCGTGAGCGCGTCGAGCCTGCCTTTGTAAAGCCCCGTCCTGCTGTCCTCGCCGTATGGCGGAAGTATCGCTATGCCGCCGTTTTTGCGCGAGAGATCCCAGTCCTTGCCCGAACCGATATGATCCATCAAGGGCTGATAGTTGCTCTTTGTTATGACCCCGACCTTGTGTATGCCCGAATTTATCATGTTTGACAAAACGAAATCGATCAGCCAGTACCGCCCTCCAAACGGGATCGCCGCCACCGTCCGGTTTGCAGTCAGGGCCCCGATGTCCCATTCGTGTATGTCCGAAAAAACAATTCCCAGCGCTTCCTGCATTTTATTCTCTCCTCACTTTTTTGTTTTTCACTGATTTATATCATATCATCATATCCGCTCCGACCATGGCCCCCAAATCCACCGTGACCCCATCGCCGACAGCTACATCCTTCGCAATGACCGCAATGCCCGCCCCTTCCGACTTTTCTCCGCCTATTGCCGCATTTTTCCCGATTTTCGCGCCTTCGTCTATTATCGAATAGCCGACTTTTGCATTTTCGCCGATTACGGAGTCCGCCATGATTATGCTGTCTTTCACATGTGCTCCCTTCAAAATTTTGCCCCCGGGGAATATGACCGAGTGGTCTATTGTCCCGTATATCTCGCAGCCTTCGGAGATGATCGAATTTTTTATGCTCCCGAAGGGGCCTATGTAATGCGGGGGTTTTCCGGTGGTTCTCGAATAGATTTTCCAGTCGCGCATGCCGTCAAACACGTTTTCGCCGAGCAGATCCATATTGGCCTGCCACAGGCTCTCAATAGTTCCCACATCCCGCCAGTATCCCGAAAAAGAATACGCGAACATCCTCTCGCCGGCCGCCAGCATCTTCGGGATTATATTTTTCCCGAAATCCTTTGAGGATTCGGGGTCTTCGTCGTCTTCGACCAAAAATCTGCGCAGTTTGTCCCAGTTGAAGATATATATCCCCATGGAGGCCTTGTTGCTCTTCGGTTCCTTCGGCTTTTCCTCAAATTCGTAAATGCGCCCCTCGGCGGAGGCGTTCATAATGCCGAAACGGCTCGCTTCCTCCATGGGCACGCCGATGACCGCGATGGTGCAGTCCGCGCATTTTGCCTTGTGATAGGCGAGCATTGCCGAATAGTCCATCTTGTATATGTGGTCCCCGCCCAGAATTGTGACGTAATCGGGATCGAATCTCTCGATATAATGGAAATTCTGATAAACGGCGTTGGCTGTCCCCGTGTACCAGTCATACCCGAAGTTTTTTTGATATGGGGGCAATATGGTGATTCCCCCTTCAAGCCTGTCCAAATCCCACGGCTGCCCGTTGCCGATATACTCGTTTAAAAGAAGCGGCTGATATTGCGTCAGCACCCCGACGGCGTCGATGCCCGAATTTACGCAGTTTGAGATAGTGTAGTCTATTATCCGGTATTTGCCCCCGAAGGGAACCGCCGGTTTCGCGATTTTACTTGTGAGCATGTAAAGCCGCGACCCCTGGCCTCCGGCCAGTATCATCGCCACGCATTCCTTTTTTTTCGTATTTGTAAGCAAAATTTTTGCCCCCCGTCACCGTTATTTTTATGCATTGTATCTATTATACAGCAAATTTTAAAATTATTCAATATCATAATGGTGATTTTTGTGTAAAAAATATATAAACAACACTCAAACCAGTCTTAGCCAAAAGCGCCCGCGCCATAATTTTTTTTGTTTTTTCGCCTTTATTCGCGCGCTTTAAGACTGAAATGAGACTGCATTTTGATAGAATAGGGAAAACGGGGGGATTTGATGGTTATTATGATGAAAAAGATATTCGCGGTTTTGCTTGCCGTTTTGATTTGGCCGTGCGCCGTCCGGGCCGAAACCCTCCCCGCCGAGCCCGGCGAAGACGGGGACGGCTATATAATAGCGGGCTTTGCCTTTCTCGCAGGGGCGGCCCTGATGATTTCCGCGGGCGCGATTTTTAAAAAAAAGCCGAAAATTTTTCCGGTTCCCAAGGCGAATTTTGATAACATCGGAAGCACCGAGCTTGCCGGCGGCGACAAATTTCAAAAAGAGCGGTATGCCATCGGACTCGGCAGCACGACCGATCCGAGCAAAACCTGGATGTTTCCAATTGAGGTTGATGGCGGACTGCTGATCGGAAGAGCGGAAAATTGCGCGCTGCGATTGGAAGACAGGAGCGTTTCGAGGGAACAGTGCAAAATAGTCGCCGAGGATGCGCAATTTTTCGTCGTGCACCTGGGCGTAACCAACAAAACCGCCGTAAACGGCAATATCGCGGACAAAAGCGTTCCGCTTCAAATCGGGGACAAAATAAGATTCGGGCGGGAAGGCCTGCGGGTGGACTATTTGCAGACCCCAAAAAAACTTCCCCCCGATCCGATGGAACCAAAAGACGCCGGCGAAGGAAAAACGGCGTTGTTGTTTTAGATCAGAACCGCCTAAAAAAAGGGAGGTGAAAAAAATGAAATTGACGCTCCTTTCAAAACAGGATTACAGCAGCATTACCCTTCCGGAAAAATTCGCGGGGCATTACCGGCTGCGCGCCAGGACCCCCGAAGGGAAGATGAGCGATATCGTGGCAGTCGAGGCGCTGCGCCCCTTTGAAGCCGGGGGCGAAGCGGGCTGGATACTCAAACCGAACCGCCGGTTCAAAATTTTTGACAGGGACGGCGACGAATTGCGGGAGGCGCGTTTAAAACCGTTTGAACTCTACAAAATCCGTGACATGGAAAGCATGAAATATGTGCTGTATGCGGAACGGGCGAGCGAAGACCGCAAACACTACCGCTGCTATGAAATCCAAAGCGCGGAGGAAGTAAAGCTCACAATAGGGCGCAGCCCGGAGAACAACATATGTTACATAAACGAATTTGTCTCCGGCAGGCACGCAGAACTGACACTCGGCAAATCAGGCGCGTCGCTTTCGGATCTGTCGAGCGCGAACGGCACCTATGTCAACGGCAAAGCGGTCAAAAACGCGCGGCTGAATGCGGGGGATGCGATTTACATAATGGGGCTGCAGATCATAACGGCAAACCGCCTGCTGTTTTTTAACAACCCCGACGGCAATGTAAAAATCCAAAGCGCAAATTTGCGCGAATACCGCGTTTCGAAGGCGGAGAGCGGCTATGCGGAAGCTGACGGCGACGATTATGAGGATATTTTTGAGGATTATTACTACCGCGCGCCGCGTTTTGTGCGCGAGGCGGACACTTTTGAGTTGAAATTGGACGCCCCGCCTTCAAATCAAAGCAAAGACGAAATGCCGATGGCGATGGTGCTCGGGCCCTCGCTCACCATGGGAATGGCTTCCGCGGTCAGCGGCTCCTTCGCGCTCACCAACGCGATCGGGCGCGGCGACATGGCCTCGGCGCTGCCCTCGGTGGCGATGAGTTTCAGCATGCTGCTGGGCACTCTGATGTGGCCGCTTCTCACCAAGACATTCCAGCGCAGATCAAAAAAACGCAAAGAAGCGCTCCGGCAGAAAACATACATGGAGTACCTTTCGCAGATGCAAAAACTCGCAGAGGCGCAAACGGAGCGCCAAAAGCGGATACTGCGCGAAAATGACCCGGGCCCCCGGGAATACGCAAAGCGCATCCTCGCCCCCCTCCCGCAGATCTGGGAGCGCACTCCTAAACACTCCGATTTTCTCACCCTGCGCCTTGGCACCGGAGATTTGCCCCTGAAGGCAAACATACAATATCCGGAAAGAAAATTTACCGCGGAGCCCGACAACCTCGCCCTCGCCATGTACAGTTTCGGCGAACAGGAGCGCCGCCTGTGCGATGTTCCCATATGTTTGCCCTTGGCTGAGCGGTTTGTATCCGGGATATACGGCCCCAGGGAGTTTTTGATCCCGTATGCGCGGAGCCTGATTTTGCAGACAGCGGCCCTGCACGGCTACGACGAAGTAAAACTCGCCCTCATATACGACGAGAGGGACGCGGACGCCTTCGCCTTCGCGCGCTGGCTTCCGCATACCATGGACGACGGACGCAAAGTCCGCTATATAGCCTCCGGTTCCGAAGAGACAAAACAGCTCTCCGGCGCCTTGGACGCGATCATCGAATACCGCAAAACTCTGGGCGCGGGCAGGCTCGAAGACGAGTCGCCGTATTTTGTGATCATATGCTTGGACAAGGAGCTCGCCTCAAAAACCGAATGCGTGCGCCGCATCCAGGAACACAAGAGCAACATCAAATTTTCGGTTTTGTCCATGTTCGAGAGACTCAAAGACCTTCCCAAGGAATGTTCCGCGGCAGCCGAGTTATGCAAAAACCAAAACAGCCGGCTGACGCTCATCGGGAACCCAAGCGAGCTTCCCGTCGATTTTATCGCGGATGCGCCCCCGGGCGCGGATATACAACAAATTGTCAAAGTGCTCGCCAACACCGAAGTGGATCTCAGCGGCTCGAATTTCAAACTGCCGAAAAAATACACGTTTTTCGAAATGCTCGGCATAGGCAGAGTGGAACATCTCAACCTTACGGAAAACTGGGCAGCCAACGATCCCACAGAGTCGCTTGCCGCGTGCGTGGGCGTCGACAGGTACGGCGAGCCTTTCAAATTGGATCTGCACGAGCGCTCCCACGGCCCGCACGGGCTTGTGGCGGGCATGACCGGCTCGGGGAAGAGCGAATTCATAATTGCGTATATCCTCTCCATGGCCGTATCGTTTCATCCCCATGAGGTCTCCTTCATACTGATAGACTACAAGGGCGGCGGCATGGCGAAATCGTTTGAAAACATCCCGCACACAGCCGGGGTCATAACCAATTTGGACGGAAACAAAATCAAGCGCTCATTGGTTTCGATGCACAGCGAGCTGCACCGGAGGGAGCGCATTTTCCGCGATATATCCAAACAGCACGGCATCAGCAATATCGACATATACAAATATCAAAAGCTGTACCGCGAGGGCAAGGTGGGAGAAGCGCTGCCCCACTTGTTTATCGTATCCGACGAGTTCGCCGAATTGAAAAAGGAACAGCCGGATTTCATGACTGAGCTGACCAGCACGGCGCGCGTGGGGCGGAGCCTCGGCGTCCACCTCATACTCGCCACCCAGAAGCCGGGAGGCGTGGTCGACGACCAGATACGCAGCAACAGCAGGTTCCGCATCTGCCTGAAAGTACAGGACAACGGGGACAGCATGGAAATGCTCGGGCGCCCGGAAGCGGCGGCTCTGGTGGACACGGGGCGCTTCTATTTGCAGGTGGGATACAGCGAGCTCTTTGAAATCGGGCAGTCCGCCTGGGCGGGCGCCCCGTATTATCCGTCGCCGAAAGTGATAAGGGACCGCGACGACGCCGTCGCCGTGATCGGCACAAACGGGCGGATAATCGCCGAAGCGAATACAAACAGGTTCGCAGCGGTAAAAGACCCTCCCAAACAATTGGACGTGCTCACGGGATATATAGCCAAAATCTGCGAGGAGGAGAATATAACAGGCCGCAAAATGTGGCTCGACCCGATACCGGGGCAAATCCATATCGACGGGCTCGAAAAAAAATATCCGGTAAAAACCGAAAAATTCGTGCTCGAGCCGGTCGTGGGGGAAATCGACGATCCGGCGGCTCAGTCGCAGCAAGTTCTGCGCGTGCCGATAACAACCGGCGGCAACGTCATAATCTACGGCTCGGCGGGAAACGGCAAGGCGATGTTTGTGGAAGCCGTTTGTTACTCGCTCATAAAACACCATGCCCCCGAAGAAGTCAGCATATACATAATGGATTTCGGGGCCGAAACCCTGAGCGCTTTTCGGGGCGCGCCGCATGTGGGCGACGTCGTTTTGTCGTATGAAACGGAAAAAGTGAACAATCTGTTCAAACTCATGCTCAAAAAATTGGAGACCCGCAAAAAATTATTGTCGCAGTTCGGCGGGGATATGGCGGCATATAACCGGCAGAGCCAAACCTGCGAACCGGTTCTTGCGGTGATTATAAACAATTACGCGGCGTTTACGGAGCTTTTTGAGGATAAAGCGGGGGAAATAAATTATCTGACCCGCGAGGGGGCGAAATACGGCATTTATTTTATCCTGACCTGCACCGGGGTAAACAACGTGAAATTCGGCCTGCTTCAAAATTTCAAGTCGATTTACTGCCTGCAGCTCAACAACCCCGGCGATTATTCCTCGGCAGTGGGCAAAACGGACGGGGCGACGCCCGAAAAACACAAAGGCAGAGGGCTTTGGCGCCGCGACAAGGACAGTCTGCTCGAGTTTCAGACCGCGGCGCTGACAGATGCCGACTCCGCCTACGACTTCATACGCGGTTTCTGCAGTGAAGCGGCAGCAAAACATTCCGGGGCAAAGGCGGCGGCCGTGCCGGTGCTGCCGGAAAAGGTGACGGCGCAGTTTTTGGCGGAACGCGCGAAACCGGGCGATTTCGGCCGGGTCCCGATAGGCGTGGAAAAGGAAACCCTGGAAATTTCATATTATGATTTCACCGCGGGCGCCGTCTGCTTGATTCTCTCGGTAAACCAGGAATGGCAGGACTTTACCGGCGCGCTCGGCGCGCTGCTTGCCGGCTTTGGGGCTCGGACGAAAATACTCTCGCCCGCCGGCAAAACGCAAAACCGGACGGACGCCGAAAACCTGCGGATATACAGCGACGCGGGGGGCTGCGTGGAGGCGGTTTACGATATTTTCGCTTTGGTGCTCGCCCGGAACAACGAATACAAGGACAAACTCGCCGCAGGCGGAGACTTGCCGGATTTCGAGCCCGTATTCGTGATAATCCAGTCCATCGCGCTGTTGAAGACGATGCTGGAGAGTTACAGGCCCGCAGCCGGGGTAAAAAAAGAAACCGGCGACGACGCCCCGCTCGCCCGGCTGCAGCTGGCAATGGAAAAATGCAGCGCTGCGTATGGGGTGTATTTCATAGTCGCCGAAAGCTTAAATTCCCTCACGCCTTTCAGCGTGGAGGGGTGGTACAAAACGCATATAAACGGCAGCAGCGGCATCTGGGCCGGAAGCGGGGCGAATGCGCAGTACCGCCTGACCATAAACAAGAAACCGGCGAATTTCCCGTCGGAACTCGAATCCGATTTCGGATTTGCGGTAAACAACGCGTCGGCGACCCTGATCAAACTGCTGCAGTGATTTTAAAAAAGAATGAGGTGAATCTTTTTATGAAAAAATATTTGGTCGACGTATATCTGCCCGCAGTCGGCGCCCATTACGACGTATATCTGCCCGCAGGCAAGCGTGTCGGCGAAGCGGTCAGCCTGCTTGCCGGGATTATGGAATCGCTTTCCGGCGGCGGCTTTAAAAGCAGGGCCGATCCGGTGTTCCTCGATGCGGACGGCGGAGAGCCCATCGACTATGGCATTTCGGTGTATGACGCCGGTATAAGAAATGCGTCAAGGCTGATTTTAATATGAATATAGGGCGCCGAATGCGGCGTTGTATATACGAAAAAACACAATTTTTAAGGAGGAAAAAACATGAAATTGACAGTAGACCCGCCCGTACTTCACGAAATATCGAAGAAATTTTCCGAATTGTCAGGCGAATACACCAATGTGTACAACAGCTTGATGAGAACGGCGAGCACGATGGGCGAAGCCTGGAAGGCCGCGGACAACCTCGCCTTCGTGGAGCAGATCAACGGGTTTTGCGACGATCTGCAGTTTATGGCCGACCATTTGCTTCAGGCGTCCGAAGCGCTCAGACAGCAGGCGGAAAATTATGAAATCACGCGCGAAAACAATATCGTAAATGTCAGGCAGTTAGTAAATTAGTAAATCAAAAGGAGAGGAAAACAACAATGACAAGTATTACACTGAGCACCCAGGAAGTCTTGGGTTACGCCTCGCAGATAGAAACCGACAACGGAACACTCCGGGATTTGCTCAACGAAAGCAAATCGCACTTGGACAGCCTGGCGACCTACTGGACGGGCGGGGCCTCGTCGGCCACGCTGGATTCGTACAACACATTCGCAAACAAGTATTTCCAGTCATATTACGAAATACTCGATCAGTATGTCAAGTTTTTGCGCGCCAACGTGGCTGAGAACTACGAGGAAACCGAGCGCGTCGACACGCAGCTCGCAGACGCCTTCAAGTAAAGCAAAAAAGCGCCAAAGCGATACCCCCGCGGTTTTTTGCCGGGGGTATCGCTTTTTTTGGCATATTAGCGCAAATTATAAAAAAATTAATAAAAAATTAGTTGCATTTACAAAAAGTTTTGTATATAATATATATCGGTAACACCCAAAATCGTGCATTTATCATAAATGAATGAAGGAGCTGTGTGATATTTATGAAAAACTTAAAAAAACCAAGCCGGATCACCGCGTTGCTGTTGGTATTTGTCCTGTGTCTGCCGTTTGTTTTCGCCTGCGGCGCAAAAGAGGACAACGCCCAAGCGGCAAAAGACGAGGAAAACAATACCGAAGCGCCCGCCACGGAAACGCCGCCGACCGATCCCCCCGCGCCCACCGAGCCCCCCACGCAAAAGCCGACCGATCCGCCCACAGATCCGCCGACCGACCCGGCAAACCTTCCCGCGCCGGATGTGATAGGCAAAACCGAAACCAGCGACGGTTTTGAAATTATCCCCGGGGCCAGATATTATCTGTGGTCTCCCAACAGCAGCCTGTATCTGACCGTCGACGGCGATTTCAAATATGCGGGCTTGAGTCAGGACGATTATACGGGCAAAGCCGACCAGATGTTTGTCTTTGAAAAAGTCAGGGAAGAAGAAAATGACCAGGGGCTCGTCACGTGCATATACAAAATCAGGGCGCTGGGCACAAAAGAAAGCTATTTAGATGTCGAAGAAGGTGCGGAGGGCGCCAGAGACGGCCAGGCCGTTCTGGTTTCGGTGACGCCCGAAGGGGAAGGCAGCCAGGAATGGGTATTGAGAACCCAGAAGAAAACAAAATTGGAAGAAGGCGAAGGCGCCGACAAGGTTCTCTTAGACGACTTCGCGGACGTCGACCTGCCGCTGTTTTCCGTTACGAACCCGGCGGGCAAGAAAAGGGTGCTCGACGTCAGCGGCGTTTCAAAAGCGGCCGGCGGATTTATCCACCTCTGGACGGGGGGAAGCGCGAACAACCAGAAATGGTTCTTTGAACTTGTATCAGACGTCGAATCCGGGAAAATAATTCCCCGCGGGCTGCAGGAATTGGATTATTAAGTTTACAAAAAATACTTACAAAATTCATCCGACCATAAATAATATGTGACATAATGTTTTGTGAATTTTGTAAAAAAAACGAGGAATTATGCAAACAAATTTACTTGACTACCTGCGGGCGTCGGCGGGGCTGCATCCCGATAAAACCGCTTTTGAGGACAGTAGCGGCAAAATATCGTTTGCCGGGCTGTACGCTATTTCGAGCGCCTTGGGAAATCTGATCGAGCGGGCAAGCGGCGGCGTGACGCGCCGGCCCTTTATCGTCCCCGTGGAGCGCTCGCACGAGAACATATGCGCCATGATGGGGGTTTTGTCCAGCGGCAATTTTTATGTGCCGGTGGACGCCGGTATGCCCGAAGCCCGGATATCCGAAATCGCGCGCCGGCTGGAGCCGGCCGGTGTGGTTTTTTCCGGCGGCGAAGCCTGGCGCGGCAAATTCGGCTCGTGCGGGACCATTGTCGATCTGGCCGAGGCGAGAAACTGCGCGCCGGATTTCGAACTGACCGAAAGGCGGCTCGCCCGCGTCATAGATACAGACCCCGCTTATGTGCTGTTCACCTCCGGTTCGACCGGCGTGCCCAAGGGCATAGTGGTGCCCCACAGGGCAATAATCGACCTCGCGGAATGGCTCACTGACGCTTTCGGCTTCTGTTCGGAGGACATATTCGCCAATCAAACCCCGTTTTTCTTCGACGCTTCGGTCAAGGAGATATACGCCGGTATAAAAAACGGGGCGACGGTGAAGATAATGTCAAAAGGGATATTCTCGTTTCCGTTAAAAGTGATCGAATTTTTAAACGCGCATAAAGTCACCTCGGCGCTGTGGGCCACATCGGCGGCCTCCATGCTGGCCTCCTCCGGGGTGTTTGAACACGCGGCGCCGAAGTACCTGAATAAAATATCGTTTGCCGGCGAGACCCTTTACGCCAAACATGTGAATATATGGCAAAAATATGTCCCAAACGCCACCTACGTCAACCTATACGGCCCCACCGAGGCGACCGTGGATTCTGCGTGGTACAAAATAGACCGCAGGTTCTCCGACGGGGAGGTAATACCGATAGGCTCTGCCTGCCGCAACATGGAAGTTTTTCTGCTGGATGAAAACGGGGCCCAGATACCCCAAAACGGCGCGGGCGAGACGGGAGAGATCTGCGTGAGGGGGACCGCGCTCGCCTTCGGCTATATAGGCGACGCCGAGAAGACGGACGAGGTTTTCGTGCCCGACCCCAGAAACAAAAATTGGCGCGAGTATATATACAAAACCGGCGATCTGGCCAGATACAACGATTACGGAGAGCTCGTGTTTGTCTCGCGCAGGGACGGGCAGATCAAGCACATGGGCGCCAGGGTGGAACTCGGCGACGTCGAAGCCGCCGCGCTGTCGATTGGCGGGGTGGCATCGGCCGTTTGCCTGCACGACGCCGCGAGGGAGCGCATCGTGCTTTTTTACACGGGCGAAAAAAGCGGAGACATAGTCCAAAAACTGCGCGGCGCGCTGCCCGCGTATATGTGCCCGGGAGAGGCGATATGGCTCGGGAGCATGCCGATGACAAAAAACGGAAAGATCGACAGAGTGGCTTTAAACCAAAATTACAGGGATGGGGCATATGCGAAAAATCGATAGAGCCGAAATAGACAACTTCCGCGAAACGGCGCTGAAACACAGGGCTTCAGCCAATTTTTTCGGCGATTCCGAAAAGTTGCATGCCTTTGCGGACCAAGGGGATCTGTATATCGCGGAATCGGAAGCGGGGATATTTGTCCTATGGGACGCCGGCGGTTTTTTTCGTTTGTATTACGCGCTTTTTGACACGGATGCGCCCATGCCGCAAAAACTTCTTGAAAATGCCCTGCCCATTGTGGCCGAAACGGCGTATCGCGGCGAATTTTTTCCGCCGTCTGCGGACTTTTTCGCGCGTCACGGCTTTCTGCGGGCGCTCACTCGGTCGCGCATGGAATTGAGGGAACTTACGGCAAAACAAGACGCCGCAGCCACACTACCGGAAGCGGATCCGGAAGCCGTGCTCGATTTGTTCAAGGCTTCGTTTGACCGCTATACCGGATGCATTCCCGCGCTGCCCGAATTGAAAAAAGCCTCAGGTGAGGGCCGCGTGATCACCGCGGCGCAAAACGGCGGGCTTTGCGGCGCACTGCTTTATGAAGAGGCGGGAAATATTTCATCGCTGAAAAATATCGCAGTGGCGCAAAATATGCGCGGGCGCGGTTTCGGGGGGGCGATGCTGGACTTGTGGGCAAGGCGGTCGGCTCTCGCGGGCAAATCCGTTTTGCGGCTGTGGGTATCGGATGAAAACGCCGCCGCAGTCAAATTATACCAAAAGCACAATTTCAAACCGGACGGACTGAAATCCTTCGTGTTTGTAAAAAAATGAGAATTAAAGAAAGCAGGGATTATCTGTGGAAAAATTGCTCCAATTGCTGGCGGACATACGGCCCGACGTGGATTTTGCCGCCGAAGAAAAACTTGTAACCGACGGCGTTTTGGATTCTTTTGATATCGTGGCCGCTGTTTCGGAAATCAACGACGTCTACGGCGTATCGATCGGGGTCACCGATCTGCTCCCCGAAAATTTCGACTCGGCCGGGGCCATGTACGAGCTTATACAGGAGCGTCTAAAATAATGACCTACACATCTCCCGCTTTTATGTGTTTTGTTTTCGGCGTCTGGCTCCTGTATGCCGCCTTGCCGAAAAAATTCCGCTGGACGGCGCTGCTTGCGGCGAGTGTCGCCTTCTACTGCATATGCGACCTGTTGGCGGGTATATGGTTGGTTTTGTGCACTTTTGTCACGTTTTTCGGCGGCAGGCTCGTATATGGGCAGAAAAAAAGCCGCATATTCAAAAAAATCGCGCTCGCGGCGACCCTCGCCTCGGTTTTCGGGCTGCTCTCCGTGTTCAAATTCGCGGCTTTCGCCGCGGCACTGCTGCCTTCGGTTTTGGGAGCTTTTTCAAAGGGGCTTCTTTTGCCGCTGGGCATATCTTTTTATATCTTCCAGTCGGCGGGCTATGTGATCGATTTATACCGGGGCAAGTACGCGCCGGAGCCGAACATCGCGAAATACGCGCTGTTTGTTTCGTTTTTCCCACAGATCGTACAGGGCCCGATAGGGCGCTACGACAGGCTCGCCCCGCAGCTTTTTTCGGGAGAGAGCCCGAATGCGGATTCATATAAATACGGCATACAGCTTGTTTTGTGGGGCCTGTTCAAGAAGATGATTTTAGCCGACAGGGCGGCGGTTTTTGTCAACGCTGTATTTAATGCGCCCGAAGCCCACGGAGGCGTCGTTGGTTTTGCGGCGGCTGCTTTCTACTGCATACAGATATACTGCGATTTTTCCGGCGGGATCGATATATCGCGCGGGGCGGCCGAGGGGCTGGGGATCAGCCTCGACAAAAACTTCGAGCAGCCGCTTTTTGCCGTTTCCGTACAGGATTTTTGGCGCAGGTGGCATATGACTTTGGGTTCCTGGATGAGGGATTACCTGTTTTATCCGCTTTCGCTCTCCCGCCGTTTCGGAAAATTCGGCAGATCCATGCGCAAGGTGTTCGGCGTCAGGACAGGCAAGCTGATCCCCTCTCTGATCGCCACTTTCATCGTGTTTTTTACCATAGGCATATGGCACGGCGGGGCCTGGAAATATATAATTTTCGGCCTTTGGAACGGGGTTCTTCTGACTTCGGCCATGTTTGCCGAGCCTCTGTTCGCCAAAATGCGCAAGGCGCTGCATGTAACCGAAAAAAGCAAATTCTGGCACGGGTTTCGCATAGTTCGGACTCTTTTCATCGTGGGCGCGGGCAGGATACTCACCAGGGCGAACAACACCTCGGAAGCGCTCATCATGTTGAAAAATATTTTTGTCCCGCCCGAAGGCGCATATGGCTTAAAGGAGGCGTTTTTGGGCTTCGGGCTGAGCCTTGAGGATTGTTTGGTCATGGCGGGCGCGTTTGCCTTGCTGCTTTTTGCGGATATCATCGAGGAAAACGGTATTTCGGCGCGCCGTTTTATCGAGAGGCGCCCGCCTGTTTTGCAGGTTTTTTTGATCGCTTTGGCGCTGTTTGCGCTGATATACTACGGCGCGTACCGCGAAGGGTATATAAACGCGCAGTTTTTATACGGGAGATTTTAAAAAATGAAGGAAAAACCCCGGATGTCGTCCAAAAGCTGGCTCACGTTCTTTTTTGCGATGATCGCCCTGATTGTCGTCACGATCCCCGCTTTCAACGCGGTGACCGACCCGTTCGGCATGTTCGGCGACCCGTTTTACAACTGGTATGACTCCAACATGACAAATAACCCGGCCGCTTCCAAAATAGCGTACATCGAGCGCCATCACGGCGAATACGACTCGTATATAATCGGCTCCTCGGGGGCGAGCTCATTTCCGGTCGGGACCCTTGAAAAATATACGGGCGCGAAATTTTTCAATCTGTTCAGTTACGGCGCCGATATGAAAAAAACCTATCTGGCGGCAAAGTATGTGCTGGAAAATTGCGAGGTAAAAAATCTTGTGATCTGCGTCGGAATCATGGACGCCGTGAATTACGATAAATACAAAGATTCGGTCACCGACACCCTGCACCACAGAGTCACCGGGGAATTCGCGCCGTTTTTTTACCTGAAATATTTATTCGCCAATCCGAATTACGGCCTGAGCAAAATCAGCTACAAAGACAATCACAAAACCTACCTGCCGAAATTTTTCGACATATTCGACGCGAAAACCGGCGCTTATGACGACCGAGTGGTGGATATCGAGCATATAGGGGACCTCGGGCAGTATCTGGAGGATAAACCGGCGTTCAAGGCCGAAAACAAATACAACCCCGCCTCGCATCTTTCCCGCATAGAGGAATGCGTGGCCGGGATTGCGGAAATAAAAAAGATATGCGATGAAAAAGGCGTCGATTTCAAGCTCATATTCATGCCTTCCTATTATTACCTGTGCCAGCAGCTGAATATGACGTCAGTTTCGATATTTTACGATAAACTCGCCCGGGTTTGCGATTTTTGGGATTTTTTGCTGAGTTCCGCGAGCATGGAGCCGCGTTATTTCCAGGATTATATGCATATAAGAAACGCCCTCGGGAACATGGCGCTGGCCAAGGTGTACGGCGACGATTCGGTATATATACCAAAAGACTTCGGTTTTTACGTGACAAGGGAAAACAGCGCGGAATATGACGGGGATTTCTGGAAAAGGCTGGCGGCGGTTTCACCCGAAGAGGGCCGGGCGGCGCGCCTTGAAATACTCGCCTATCATCACGTCGCCGGCTATGAGCAGTCGGACACCGTGATCTCGGCGGAGCGCTTAGAGGAACATTTGGACGCTCTGTTGTCGGCGGGGTATAACGCGGTTTCGGCGGGAGATATCTTGGATTTTGTCGAGAGGGGCTCGCCGCTGCCCGAAAAGGCGCTGCTGATCACATTCGACGACGGTTATCAGAGCAACTACGACTACGCCTTCCCCGCCCTCGCGAAATACGGCATGAAGGCGGTGGTTTCCCCCATAGGTATTTCGATGGGAACCGACAGGTACCGGAACACCGACCGCGCGGATGTGCCGTATTTCGGCTGGGAAGAGGCCCGCGAAATGGCGGATTCGGGCATATTCGAGATCGGCAGCCACTCGTTTGACATGCACCTGTACCCGCCCGCCGAACCCGATCCGGAACTTTGCCGAGAGGGTATTTTGAGATTGGCCGGCGAATCCGAAGAGGACTATATCGCCGCTCTTCGGCGCGACATCGAAAGCTTTATCGATATATACGAAAAAAACATGGGATATCGTCCCGTTGTGTTCGCGTTTCCCTACGGAAAGCACGAAAAATTGGCCGAAGCGCTGCTTTTTGAGTACGGCTTTAAAATGACGTTTACCACGCAAATCGGGAGCAACGAAATAATCAAGGGCCTGCCCCAGAGCCTGTACGGGCTTCACCGCTACACGGTATCGGGCGAAATGAGCGGAGACGACCTGATAGAATTGCTGTCGGGGGGATAAAATAAAATAAATTTTTATAAAACTGTTGACAAAAGCGCCGAATTGAGGTATAATGGTCGGTATGAATAATATCGCGAGAAGTTGGGAGTGATAAAAAAATGGCTGTGCCGAAAAATAAGGTGTCCAAGGCGCGCCGCGACAAAAGACGCAGCAACGTGTGGAAACTCGAAATGCCGGGCATGATAAAATGCGCGTGCGGGGAATATGTGCTGTCTCACAGGGTCTGCAAGGCCTGCGGCAAATACGACGGAAGAGAAATCATCAAAATAGAAAAAGACAAAAAGAAAAAATAAAATACCGGCAAAAGGCAGGTTTGCCTCTACAATTTGCAGGGAAAGGTGCAAAAGGGCCCCTCTCCCTTGTTGTATTTTAGAAAGCCTCTATATTTTTTTATGAATAAAACATCCGAAAAACTGCGGGAAATCGAAGCCTATATGGCTGCCCCGAAAAAAAGCTGCGAAAACAGCTGCATTTTTTGCTTTATCGACCAGCTGCCCAAAGGACTGCGCCACAGCCTCTACTTCAAGGACGACGACGAAAAGCTGTCGTTTCTCTACGGCAACTATATAACCCTCACAAATATGTATGACGAGCATATAGAGCAGATAATAAAGCTGCGGATATCGCCGGTAAACATATCGGTCCATACAACAAACCGGCCCTTGCGCGTCAAGATGATGAACAACAGCCGCGCGGGGGAGGTTCTGGATTATATAAAAAGGCTTTCGGACGCGCATATAGACATAAACGCGCAGGTTGTTTTGTGCAAAAACATAAACGACGGGCCCGAAGTGGAAAAAACCCTGAGCGAGCTTTGCGCCTTCCCCGCAATTCAGAGCATATCGGCGGTGCCGGCCGGGTTTACAAAATACCGCGGGGAAAACCATTTATTCGCACTTGAGCCCCTTGACAGGCAAAGCTGCGAAGACATCATAAAAACAGCGGACAAAATCGGAGAAGAAAATTTAAAAAAGCGCCGTTCCCGGATCGTTTACTGCGCCGACGAGCTCTATCTCAAAGCGGGGATTGAAATCCCCGGCGGCGACTATTACGAAGATTACCCGCAATATGAAAACGGCGTGGGCATGATACGGAGTTTTTGCGACGATTATCACCGGGAAATCAAAAAAGCGAAGCCCCCGGATTTGCCCCCGCGGAAAATTTCGCTGGCAACCGGAGAGGCGGCATACGGGCTGATAAAAACATTGGCGGACGATTTGGCCGGCAGATACAAAAACCTGACATGCCAAATCTGCAAGATAAAAAACCGCTTTTTCGGCGGGGAAGTGACGGTTGCGGGCCTTGTCACCGGCGGGGACATCATCGCCGGGCTCGCGCCGCACAAAGGCGAGCTGGGCGGCGGGTTGCTTTTGCCTTCCGTGATGCTCAGGTATGAAAGGGATCTGTTTTTGGACGGCTCGAGCGTCCGGGATATAGAAGACGCGCTCGGGGTGAAAGTGACGATAGTCGAAAATAACGCCCGGGATTTTATAAAAAAGGTTTTATATGCATGAATAACAACAAAAAACCCGCAGCAGCCATCGTGGGGCGCCCCAATGTGGGAAAAAGCGCGCTGTTCAACAAAATAATCGGCAAAAGGGTATCGATAGTCGAAGATACCCCCGGCGTGACGCGGGACCGCATATACCAGGACGCCGACTGGAACGGGAAAGAGTTCGTTTTAATCGACACCGGCGGCATCGAGCCCAATACAGACGACCTGATACTGAAGAGTATGCGCGAGCAGGCGAAGATGGCAATCGAGCTTTCAGACGTCGTAATATTTGTCGCGGATCTGCAAAGCGGCCTGACCGCCAATGATTCGGATGTGGCCGCCATGCTTTTAAAAAGCGGCAAACCGGTGGTTCTGTGCGTGAACAAAGTGGATTCGACCGGGGCCGTCCCGCCCGAATTTTACGAGTTTTATGAACTCGGGCTCGGGGAACCCTACGCCGTTTCGTCGCTCCACGGCACGGGAACGGGCGATCTTTTGGACCGCGTGGTGGAACTTTTGCCCCGGGGCGAAGACGGCTCGGACGACAGCGGCGCCGTAAAAGTGGCCGTAGTCGGCAAACCGAACGTGGGCAAAAGCTCGATGGTGAACAAAATACTGGGCGAGGAGCGCATGATTGTGACGGATATACCCGGCACCACGCGCGACAGCGTCGACCAGTATTTCGAAAACGAAAACGGCAGATATATATTTGTCGACACGGCGGGCATACGCAGGCCGGGCAAAATAGATAACAATATAGAAAGATACAGCGTTTTGCGCGCAAAGGCGGCAGTGGAGAAATCCGACGTGTGTTTGATATTGATAGACGCCGAAATCGGCCCCACCGCCCACGACGAGCGGATCGCGGGAATTTGCCACGAGGGGGGAAAAGCGTCGGTTATTGTGGTAAACAAATGGGATAAAATCGAAAAAGACAATACGACGACCAAAAAATTCACTGACGATATAAAAACCGCTTTCGCATATATGAGTTACGCGCCCTTGATTTTTGTCTCGGCCAAAACGGGCCAGAGGGTCGAAAAACTTTTCGGGCTGATAAATTCGGTGTATGAGCAGGCCTCTAAAAGGATAACCACAGGCGCGTTAAACGACGTTTTGAGCGAGGCGGTGGCGCGAAACCAGCCGCCCGCCGACAAGGGAAGGCGGCTGAAAATATATTATATGACCCAAACGGGAATCAAGCCGCCGGTATTCGTGCTTTTTGTCAACGATGCCGAACTGTTCCATTTTTCCTATCAGCGCTATATAGAAAACAAACTCAGGGAGACCTTCGGCTTTGAGGGAACCCCCCTTAGATTCGTGATAAAAAACAGAAACCAAAGCGAGATATAGCCGTAGCCGTCTACAGCCTTCTTATGTGAAAACCGCCGTCGGCCTCGATCACTTCCCCGGTACAGTAGGGCAAAAGCCCCAGAACAATCGCGAGCACCGGCTTGGCGACGTCCTCGGGCTGGCCGAGCCTGCCCATAGGCAAAAGCCCCCCGCCTATCATAGCCTCGTATTTATCGAGCACGCACGCCGTCATATCGGTTTTTATAATCCCCGGGCGTATTTCATACACGTTTATCCCGTACTCCGCGAGCCTGTCGGCGAATAGGGCGGTGATCATGCTCACCCCTGCCTTTGATATGCAGTATTCGGCGCGGTTTGTCGAGGATGTATACGCGGAAACCGACGATATGTTGACAATCGCGCGCATTCCCTGCCCTTTTGATTTGATCATCGATTTCGCCGCTTTTTGAGTTAAAAAAAATGTGCCTTTGAGATTTACCGCCAACAGCAAATCAAAGCTCTCGCGGGTGGTTTCGAGTATATCGGAGCGCACAGGGGGGGCGATGCCCGCGTTGTTGACGAGAAAATCGATGCCTTTAAATCTTTCTTCGGTTTCGCGCACGAGATTTTCGCAGTCCTGGTCTTTTGATATATCGGCGGTTATATAGACGCTCTCCGGGCTTCTTTTCTTGAGCTCGCCGATGTATTCGCCGACTTCGCCCTCGGGCCTGGTGCCCGCTGCCGCGATTACGCATCCGTTTTCGGCGAGCATGAGCGATATCCCCCTGCCGATTCCGCGCGAGGCCCCCGTGACTATCACGGTTTTTTTGCCGTCATGCATAATTTTTTGTTCCTTTCGTTTGTGTTGTTTTGCGTTATATTGCCTGCCGCGCTTCCACGAAAAGGTTAATATCTTCGATTATGTAATTCGCGCCTGTCGTATGCAAAGCTTCATAGCAGGACAAAATATAATTAATAACGTCATAACGCTTGAATAATTCTATTACCTGTTTGCCGCTAAGATGCCTGTCCGCCTTGTATATTTCAAGACAGAAAACAAGAAATTTTCCTTCTTTGCTCATAAATCTACGCCTCCTCCGGATAAGTGATTTTGCCCGTTTCCTGTTCTTCGCAAAACATTTCAAATAGAACCAAATAACTTAAATGCCACAGCTTAGTTTGTTCATCTTCCAACTGCGCGTAAAGTTCTGATGTGTAAAATATCTCGGTTGCTTTTTCTTCACTGACATGATTATGTTCGACGATTAATCCGATAATCAGAGGAACAATCAAAAATAATTGCGCTGAAAATCTTTTTTCATCCATTTTCATAAAAATTGACCGACGCGGCGGAAACCCCAAACATGGAGTTGAGGGAGGAGCCACGCATAACCCTTTCCACTTGACTTTTGCCCAATTTGTAGTTTTTGCTTGACTTTTTGCGCCGGAAATGCTATACTAACCTTGCGAGATAACCGTTAACGGAGCTACGCTCCAAAAGGCACTCGCTGCACTTTGACAATTGCATATGGCGTTGCGCCGAAAAACCCTTTTGGCGCGTAAAATGCAGAAGGTACTACACCTGCGCTGTGCAGGTGCGGCGGAGTATATCTCTGCCGTTCGGGGCGAAGTCAACCGTCCCAATACGAAATTGAAAATTTCGTTATATACCCTCAATTTAAGGTAGGAGAGTTCGCTCGTTTGCACTACCGGAGAGGTATGAGCTTACATTGACGAATGTGAACGCTTGCGTTCACGTGCAGGAAATGGCACACTTGCATCAATGATAAGCAAGCCCGAAACTTTTGTTGTGGCTTGTTGACGTTTTCGCCTCACCTCACGCTCAATACAGATTTAAATTTCAAGAATGAAATCGCCTGTGTTTGATTTTCTGTTGTGTAAAAGCCCGGACCAAAATCCAAAAAACGAATTTGTTTTATCAACTGTGGCTTATCCACAATTACATTACTGCCATGATAAAGAATCATCTATAAATTATCTCCAATGCTTCTCATCGTTTATTTCACTGCGTTATAAAATAATCATGATGTATAATAGCATATTATAAAAATAACTTCAATGCAAAATTTGTAAAGTTTTCCGACGTACCAAAAGTGCGGTTTAGGGCTGTTTATATGAAAAAACTATTGTTATGCGTGGCGCTCTCCTTTGCCCTTTTTCCTTCGTGTAGCGAAGCTGCGCCGATAGAAGAAGAATCCACGACAGAAGAAAATATATATTTCAACATCGAAGTTTTGTATTTCCCTGAGCCGGATGCGTCATATAAATACACATACGACAAAGAAGACAAAATAATCTATTTTTTGGACGAAAGCGGCAACATATATAAAACAGATGAAGATGGCGGCGACAAGGAAATGATATTTTCCGCAAAACGATATGATTATGTTTTTGTCGATAATATCTATTACTACGATAGTTTTATATATTTTTTGGAACGGGACACAAAAGCGAAAGGATTTTACAGAATAAATCCAAACGATGGAAATTTATCAAAAATTGAAATCGATGAGGAGCTTTTTGGCCCATATAATAGTATCGACCAGTATATCATATACGACAATGAGCTATATCTCGTCAAAGGATATTGGGGAGGAATCTGGAAAGTAAACCTCGAAAGCTTGGAATTGACCTATTACGGCGATATATGGGGGAATTTTTGTTTTGACACCGAATATTTATACATTCTGTCGGGGCGGGCAATATATAAAATACACAAGGAAAAAAAGTACGATGAAAACGATGGTATCGAAACAATAGATACAACATTTATACCCAAGCATAATTCGGGCATAAGCAGAATATATTTATCAAACGAAAAGATTTTTTATGACGTATATACGCTGACAGATGATACACATACGGATAATCCATACAGGTATGATTTATATTGCTCAAACAAAGACGGGAGCGAAATAAAAAAAATAGCCACGGGAAACGAGTTCGGCGGGATTTTGTTCGAAAAAAGCGGGTATTTGTATTTTATCGAAAGAACCAACGGTTATTTGTACCGCATTTCATCGGGAGACGAGACCATAGAACAAGTGCGCAAAATAAATATGAGAAATTATAATCGTTATGTTATCGGCGACTATCTGTATCTTGAGGAAAGAAAAAAAAACGATGAACCCAATGTCATGCGCGTGAATATCAGCGAAAATACAAATGAATTTACATTAGAAAGAATCAATTGGTTAATGGCTAAATGAAAAAATGAAAACTTTTGGTTTGTCCGCGTGACATTGCGACGCTCAGTCGAACGGAAATATTTTGTTGTTTTCCACGTAGTATAATTTGTTGTCGAACCTGCCGACGAAAAACGGGATATCGTCTTTTTTGAAATTGATTTCAGTTTTTGTCTTTCCGTCGGGTGATACCTTAAACACGCTAAATGCGTATGAACCACTATCCTCCCTGATATATTGTCTGACATAAATCCACTCGTCTGTGACCGCCATTATATGGAATGCTGTTTCATCGCTGTAAATGGTCTCCCTCACCGGATTTGCTGTCAAGAGGTTCCGTATGAGCTTCCATTCATCGTTATCTATGATTTCGTAATAAGCATAACCGTTAGAGATTATCATGACGCCGTTGAGTTCGTCAAAATAGTTTGGAACGTCATTATGTACCTCAAACAACTTTTCCTTGTTTTCGTGGCTATAGTCCATTCTGTATATATACTGAACGCATATTTCCCTGCCGTCGACCATACTTGTTTGTTTTTCGTCCGGATATATAACATAAATATACTCATTGTCGTGGCCATATATGACAAAACTGTCTATTTGCGCTTCCTGTAAATCTGAACCGTCGAGATTCATGCTCAATACGTTGCTAAGAAATCTGGATGGATATATCTTGTCATCTAAAATCATATATGCGTATATATATTCAATTGTTACACCTTTAGGGGTTGCATTTGCGTCGCTTAAATCCAGTTTGTATAAATAGTTATGCTCGTTCAAAAAATACAGACAGCCATCGTATATGTTGAGATTATTGCCTCTTACGCCCAAGTCCGTCACGGAATC
>WQXD01000019.1 GCA_009785015.1 Oscillospiraceae bacterium
CCAAGGAAAAAAAGAATTGTGCCTTTTGGGCTCATATCGGCGGCGGCGGTCGTGCTGATTATGTTCGTCGCTTACAGGGGCGGCCCTCTCGGCATGTTCACCAACTCCTCCGGCGCGAGCCCGAACGCCGAAAGCTTCGCCTCAAGGGACTACCCGGGGGAAATTCTTGCGGCTCCGGACGGCAACTTTGGGGGAGAGCCGAAAAGAGCCGAAGGCGGCGGCGCCGAAACCAAAGAGGGCGGATATCAGTACATGCAGGACGCAGCAGACGAAGCGGCGCCGGCACCGGCGGCCGAAGCCGAAGCCGAAGCGGATTCGGGGATTATATCCGATGTTTCGTTCTGGGAGGCCAACCTCGATTTGGCGGTTGAGTGGCTGTACAGGATAAATTTGGGCGAAGGCGGAGACGTCGGGGACATTTTGAAAGATATCGAAATTTACAGAGCCGACCCGGAGGGCAGGTTTTACGTCGCCGGCCTTGGCTATAAGAACAAATTGGAAGAAAATATGAGCGGCGCCGGAATAAGCGCCGAAGCGGACTCCGCATATAACCCGAACGCGGGGGCGGCAGACGAAAAATATATAGCGATCTTGTGCTATTACTAAAAAAATTTTGGAGGATATATGCCGTTATATAAAACAGACAGGGTAAACGAGGGTATGCTCAGGGAGATGTCGCAGATAGTGCGCGAGGTGAAGGACCCGCGGGTAAATTCGGGGCTGGTGACGATAACCCGCTGCGATGTGAGCAGGGATCTGAAATTCGCGAAAATTTATTACAGCGTCTTGGACGGCGATTTCGCCACGGTGCAAAAGGGCCTGATTTCGGCGAAGGGGTACATAAAATACGAGATAGCCCAAAGGCTGAATTTGAGAAACACCCCGGAGCTCACGTTTATCTCGGACGATTCAATGGAAAAGGGCGCCAAAATCTCAAAAATATTGAGCGAAATGATAATTCCCGACGAAGAGTAAAGGAGAAAAAAATGAAATTTAAAAACCTGTTATTATTTGTCATGATTGTCCTGACCGCGTCGGCGGCCGCCGTGTTTTCCGGCTGCAACTCCGACGAGGGCCAAAATAAATCAAACGCTCAAAGCGACGGCGCGAAAACGTCCGCGGATGCCGAAACAAAAGTGGAAATCGGATATGAGGCGCCCGATTTTGAGGTCGAGCTGCTCGGCGGCAAAACCGCTAAACTCTCGGATTACCGGGGGAAGGCGGTGCTGATCAATTTCTGGGCCACGTGGTGCGGACCCTGCACGGGCGAAATGCCGGACATTCAAAGGCTCTCGGAGGCGTTTGCGGGCGACTTGTCCGTGATTGCGGTAAACTGCAGCGAAAAAAAAGACAAAGTCGAAACTTTCATCGCGGATAACGGCTATACTTTTGACGTGGGGCTCGATGAAAGCGGGGCAATTCAAAAAAAATATCCCGCAAACGGGATTCCGTACAGCATCATCGTAGATCCCGCCGGAATAATAACGGAAATCCATCTCGGGGCGGGCGGCGATATGTTTTCCGTTTATGAGAAAGATGTAAACGCCGCTTTGGGAAAGTAGGCGGAAATCTGAAATAAAGGAGGGCAAAATGAACGAAAAAGACAATATTTCCAAAACAAAAAAAAAGAAACCTTCAAAAGCCGCCAAAGCGGTAAAGACGATATTTTTTGTGAATTTTAAAATATTTTCCTATGTGATCAACGTGATACTCACCATTCTTCTCATCGCGATAATCACCGGGGGGATAGTGGCGGGGACTTTTCTGTTTTATGTCGTCAACTATATAGACGCCACAATGCCCGATTTGGCCACAATGTCCAGCGTATCCAACCTCACAACCATCATATACTACTACGAGTACGAGCAAGGCGACAGATTCGACAAAATAAAACCCCCTCAACTAAAGGAAATGGAACGGCTGTACGGCTCGGTGAACCGGACCTGGATCAAATACAGCGAAATCACAAAAAACAACACATATATCGTGGACGCTTTCATCGCCCTTGAAGACCGGAGGTTCCGGGAGCACAAAGGCGTCGACTGGGTGAGGACCGCGGCCGCCGCGGGAAACTTTTTCATGCCGCGGGAAGGTTCCGGCACATTCGGCGGCTCGACCATCACCCAGCAGTTGGTGAAGCTGATGACGGATGACGACGACCAGACGATCCAGAGAAAAATACAGGAAATACGCAGGGCGACGTATATAGAAAGCCGGACGAGCAAAGATGAGATTCTGGAAAATTACCTGAATACCGTCTTTTTGTCAAACGGGTGTTACGGGGTACAGTCCGCAGCGAACACTTTGTTCAACAAGGACGCCTGCGACCTGAATCTTATAGAAGCCGCCGCTATCGCCGCCATCGTGCAGTCGCCCAGCAAAATGAACCCCATAACCAGGCCCGAGCGAAACAAAGACCGCCGCGACGAATGCCTGAAAAATATGCTGGCTTACGGGCTGATAACCAAGGAGGAATTCGACGGGGCGTATGACAAGGAACTCGTGATAAACCGGCCCGAGAATTCATATGTGGAAACCGTGAAATCCTATTACGTGGACCAGATCATAGAAGACGTGACGGCGGCCCTTATGAAAAAATACGGATACACGAAGGCCCAGGCCTCAAACAAAATATATTCCGGCGGCTACAAGATATACAGCTGCATGGATCCGTATATACAAAACGTCATGGAATGGGTCTATACCCACGACGAATATTTTCCCGCCCAGCCCGCGGGAGCGCTCAAGTACCAGTCCGCAATGGTGGTCCTCGACCCGTACAACGGCGACCTGCTCGGAATCGTCGGGGGCAGGGACGAAAAAGTGCAGAGAGGCTTAAACCGCGCCTCGGGTTCTTTCCGCCAGGCGGGTTCCTCGATAAAACCGGTTTCGGTTTACGCCCCGGCGATCGATTTAAACGTCATAAACTGGGGGACGCCCTTAGACGACAAGCCCACGATGACGCTGCGCAACAGGCCGTGGCCCCCGAATTATCCCGCCGGCAACGAGGGCCTGATATCGCTGACCAGGGCCGTGGCCGTTTCAAAGAACACAATCGCGGTATCGGTGCTCCGGGACCTGACACCCGAAGTTTCATTCAGGTTTATGTACGACCAGTTGAATATAAAATCCCTTGTGGAGGAAAAGGTGCTGCCCAGCGGGGAAGTTCGCTCAGATATAGATTACGCCCCGCTGGCTTTGGGCGCGATGACATACGGGGTGAGCGTCTACGATCTCACGGCGGCCTATTCGATGTTCGTCAACAACGGCATATATACAAAACCGCGTTCCTACACATTGGTCACGGACCAGGACGGCAACGTGATTTTGGACAACACGCCCGAAAAAAAATTGGTGATCGAGGCGGAGACCGCCTGGATTATGACCAAGCTGTTGAAAGGGGTGGTCGAAAACGGCACGGCGCGGGGGCTCAAGATGAAAAACAAGATCGAAGTGGCCGGCAAGACGGGCACCACCAACGAAGAATACGACCGGTGGTTTATCGGGTATACCCCGTATTATCTGTGCGGGTGCTGGTTTGGCTATGATATGCCCAAATACATGAACGTGCCCGCGGGAGACGGAAACCCCCCGATGCTGCTTTTCAATTATGTGATGGACACGATACACGCCGATGTATACGGCAATCCGAAAACATTCGAAGATCTTCCCACCATAATCGAGGCGAAATACTGCAAAATGTCGGGAATGGCCCCCGGGCCGTACTGCGGCTGGACGGACACCGGATACTATTCCAAGAGCAGCATGCCGACGGATATGTGCGAAAAATGCCGCTATGTACCGCCGGTTGAGCAGGAAACCGAGGAAGTGAGCGAACCCGCGGACGCCGACGGGACAAACGGACCCGCGGACAACGCGCCCGAAACGCCGGGCAGCTCCATAAGACCCGACTTGACAAAACCGGAAGTTCCCTCCGTCGAACAACACACGCCCGGATATACCGAGCCGGAAACTCCCCCCCAAGCCACGCAGGAGCCTCCTGTCTTCACCGAAGAAGAAACGATACCCACGGAGGAACCCGGCAATACGGACAACCCAGGCGCTCCGAATCCCACGGAGGAACCCACATTGGGCCACGACGATCAAAACGCAGGGGAGGAGTAGCATATGGGCAGATATTTTAAAACATTCGCCCTGCTCTGCGCGGCGGCGCTGGTTTGCCGATTTTGCCTTTGCGCGGACGCCGCCCCGCGAAACGACGTGGGCGATTTCAAGGACGTTTCTTCGGGCGACTGGTACTTCGAGTATGTGAAGCGCCTGTATGAGGGGGGGATTGTAAACGGAGTGGCGCAGGACTCCTACGCCCCCGGGGCAGAAGTCCAAACGAGCGAGCTCGCCGCCTTGATTGCGCGGTACCTCGGCCTTGAATACGCGGCTCAGAAAAGCCGGGATTTTTTACAGCGAAATGAAATCGAAGGGGCCGATCTGTGGTATTCGGGGTATATAGGGCTCATGTTCGATTTGGGGATCTTTGCCGAGGCTGAGTTGTCCGGCTACGGCATAAAGCTGATGGACGGAGGTATGGGGGGCGCGGCGATATCAAAGGGCGCGGCGGCGGCTTTGGAGGCGCCGGTAAAGAGGATGGATGTGGCGAAATTTATCGCGAAATCGTTCGAAATCAAAAAAGGCAGGACCCCGACAAATTTTCTCAAAAGCGAAATAAGCGGAAACGGCAACGAATTCATAACCGGCGGCGGATACGACCGCGAAATCCTGGAGCGAATCAAATCCATGATAAGCGACTATTCCGATATCCCCGGTCAGTACCGCGAATATTTTTTGAAATGCTATTACAACGGAATAATCCGGGGCGACGAGAAGGGCCGGGTTTTGCCCGCCCACACTTTAAAAAGGGGAGAACTCGCCAAAATCATAGCTTCGGTGCTGTATTTTGATCTGAGGGGGGATGAGCTCCGGGAGCTTCCGGCGGCGTGCGCCATAGGGCAAAGCGACTGCTATATTTCCCCCGCGGACAACTCGCGTTCTCTCAAGCCGGACAAAGCGGAGCGGATTCTGTCCGAGCAGGCGAAAAATATCAGAACGGAAAATCAAAAAGATTTTGTAAATGTGGTCGTGGAGCAAAAAAACATAATTCCGGCGGGGTATTTGAGCGAAATATATGTCTACGCCTACAACACCGGCGGCGAGCCCGCGGAAATCGGAAAGTCAAACTGCGCGTCCAACCCGGATGAATATTTTCCCAGGGAAGCGGCTTTCGCCCTTTCCAAAACGAACCGGTCCGGAGAGCTCGGATTCGTCTATTTGATTTTGCGCGACCTGGCGAAAAACGGAGAAGTAGCGGGAGCGCTTAAATACGATATCGGTCAAGACGGCAATCTCAAAAGTATTCCGGCGTATAATCTGCCGTGACGGGCAAACTGTGTCAGATTTATTAATTTACATTGTATGTAAAGAAAATTATTTCCGCATTCTGTTGACAACATCAAAAATTTTGACTATAATAAATAAAAATATAATTTTACGGAGGTCATTTCATGAAAACAAACAAAAGGCGCATCATGTCCGCCGCGCTGGTCGTCGTGATGATTTTATCGGTTTCCACTTTTATCGCCTGCGGCGAATCGGAATCGGAACAGGATATAATGGTGAATATGAAAATAACCGGGTCTGACAGGGAAATTTGCGATATGCCCCTGAAGCTGACGGGCACTCCGAGCGAGCTCACGGTTCTGGCCGCCACGCGGAAGATGTGCGTCGATGTTCAGGAAGTCGAATTTGACTATGACGTGCAGCTCGACGCAGTCAAACGGATAGGCGCGGATATAGTCGAATTTTTCATAAACGAATACCCCACGGAGGAACCAGTGACGGAAGCGGTTGAGGAAGCGACGGAGGAAGGCGCCGAGGAACAGACTACAGAGGCCGCAGCCGTGGTGCACGATTTCTATTATGACTGGGTATGCACGATAAACGGCGTCGAATCGACGATTTCCGACACTGTAAAAGAAGGCGACAGTATCGTGTGGGAGTGGAAGCAGGTTCAAAGGGAATTGGACAAATAACGACAGGCGAATTCTATCCGAATTGTACCGTAATGGATACGGTACAATTCTTTTGAGGTTTTAAAATGTTTCGATATTTTACCCCGGACTTCATATTTGACCGCATCCAGGACATCGATTTCGATTCCCTGAAGAAAAAAAACATAAAGGGGCTCATATTCGACATAGACAACACCCTTGTCTCCTACAGGCAGGAGCGGCCTACCAAAGAAGTTTCGGTTTTGATGGATAAATTAAAAACCGAAGGCTTTGAGATATGCTTTATCTCAAACAACAGCCGGCAGAGAGTCGATGTATTCAATTCCGATTTCAATTTTTTTTCATATCCCGAAGCAAAAAAGCCCTCGGTAAAATTCATAAAAAGAGCGCTGTCCGCCATGGACTTAAAGGCGAAAAACGCCGCGTTTGTGGGCGACCAGCTGTTCACCGACGTCATGGCGGCCAAAAGGGCCAAAATCATGGCCATACTCGTGACTCCGATAGAACCTTTGGAAACCGTGTTTTTCAGGTTCAAGCGGTTTATGGAAAAACCGTTCATAAAAAGATATTACAGAAAACAAAGGAAAAAAAGCAAAAAGTTTAAACATAGTTCACATAAAAACGATATAATATATAATGAAAACGGTGATTGAAGTCACCCCGAATTTCAAAAAATCTGGAGGGTTTCGGAATTGTTGAGGAATTTACTCAATTTTGGCAAGCAGGATTTGATCGACCTTTTGTATTTTTTGCCTATATTTTTGATAACGATAACGGTCCATGAATGCGCCCACGGATATATAGCGTATAAGATGGGCGACCCCACCGCGAAAAACATGGGGAGGCTGACGCTCAACCCGCTGAAGCACATGGATCCCATCGGTTTTATCATGCTCATGTTTTTGGGATTCGGCTGGGCCAAGCCCGTGATGATAGATCCCCGGAATTTCAGAAACCCGAAAAAAGGCATGGCGCTCTCCGCGCTCGCGGGCCCCGTTTCGAATATTCTGATGGCGGTTTTCGGGGCTTTGGCGCTCGGGCTGATCAATTATTTCTATTTCAATTTCGCCGGGCAGGCCTCGACCTTTGTCGAAATGGCGCGCTGGTTTTTCAATTATTTCATAACGCTGAACGTATACTTCGCGGTTTTTAATTTTCTTCCCGTTCCCCCATTGGACGGCTCGAGGATAGTGAGCTATTTTCTGCCGTACAGACTCAGCTATTACTATAACTATATCGAGCGTTACGGATTTTTGGTGCTGATTGTGCTTCTGTACACGGGGATACTGAGCGTGCCGCTCCAGTTTTTATCCGGTCTGATAATTGGCGGGATCACCTATGTTTTGCGTTTGGCGCCCTTTTTATTGCTGTAAACGAAGATTTTGGAGGGAGAGTATGCCGGAGTATAAAATAGACTACAAGCTCGAAATATTCCAGGGCCCCTTGGACCTGCTGCTGCACCTCATCGAAAAAAACAAAATAGACATATTCGACATCCCCATATCCTCGATTTTGGAACAATATCTCGAATATATTCGCGTAATGGAAGATTTTGACCTGTATATCGCCTCGGAATTTGTCGACATGGTCGCAAAGCTGCTGTATATAAAAAGCAGGCTGCTTTTGCCGAAGCGGGAAAACGAACCCGACCCGAGGGAGGAACTCGTGAGAATTTTGCTGGATTATTCCGAGATAAAGAGGATATCCGAATATTTGTCGGAGCGCTTTGAGACATATAAGGGCAGATACGAGAAGCCCGAGGACAAAATTATCTACGAAGAAGACGAAAACTTTGCGGAAGCCCATGTCAAAGAAGCGATAAATCCGGCGGTGTTGTATGAGCTGCTCATGGCAATCGCCGCCAAAAAGCGGGACAGCCTGCCGCCCGCCATAGACTCTATAAAGATCTTGACAAGCAAAAAAAGCGTGACCATGGCGGAAAAGATCATTTCAATCGTCAGGCGGCTGTACAAATATGAAAGCCTCGATTTTCTGGGTTTGCTGAAAAGCGGCGGAAGCGGCAGCCGCGACGACATAGTGGCCACATTCGCGGCGGTTCTCGAGCTACTAAAGACGAACAGGATCGATATTTCCGGAGATAATATACTAAACTGCCGATTCACGTTAAACAAATCAAAATTACAAACGGGGGCCGGCAGAAGCGATGGAAGCGATGAATGATAGAAATTCAATGGAATCAGCGGAAAATATAATCGAAGCGGTGTTGTTTTCGGCGGGTGAACCCGTAAATTTTTCCGATATTCTGGATATCGCGGAAGATTTGGGCTTCGCGAAAGCCGATTTGAAAAATATGATCTTGCAATTCGCCGACGATTACAACGCAAAAAACACCGGGCTCGAAATCGTGGTCGCGGGCGGATATGTTCAGCTGGTGGCTCGGGCCGAGCATATAGAATACATAAAAAAAGTGCTGAAATCAAACGCGAGGCAGACCAAGAGCCTTTCAAAAGCGGCGCTCGAGATTCTCGCCGTGGTCGCGTATAATCAGCCGGTGACCAAAAATTACATAGAGCAGATGAGGGGCGTGGACTGCGCGTATATGATAGGCGCTTTGCTGGATAGGGGCTATATAGAGGAAAGGGGCAGGCTCGACTTGCCGGGCAAGCCGTATGTATATGGCACCACGGTGAAATTTTTGAGCCTCTTTGGGCTGTCCGATATTTCCCAGCTGCCGGAAATAGAAAAATTCAAAGGCGATATCGCAGGCGCCGAGGCGACTTGAGGGGTGAAATATGGTTTTCGTGTATGTCATGGCGGGGATAACCGCGTTTTTCGCGCTGATATTGTCCCTACAGCTTTCCGTGCGGGTGTGTTTTGACTCGGAGGCCAAAGATGAAATGAAGGTTTTCGCCAAAATAGGGTTCTATAAAATCCATATACTGCCTGCAAAAGAAAAAAAACCCAAGAAAATAAAGAAGCCCGCAAAAATAAAAAAAGCGAAAAAAATAAAAAAAATCGCGGAGCCGCCGAAAGAAAAAAAGAAATACGCAATAGGCGAAATTTTTGATTTGATAAGGGAGATAGGGACGGTTCTCGCCGGCAGGTTCAAAAAGCATTTTAAAGTAAAAATATATAAAATCAATGTGATACTCGCCGGCGATGAAGCCGAAAAAACCGCCATGCTGTACGGGGGAGCGATACAGTCCGCCTGCTATCTGCATGAGTTTCTGAACCGCAATTTCAAAATCCGAAAAAAAACGCACAGCGTAAAAATAATCCCGGATTTTTCCAAAAACCGGACGTCGTGCAATATAGATATAAAGTTTTCCATGAGGACGGCGCATATGACGGCTATGGGGATCGCCTCTTTGATAAAATTCCTGAAATTTTGGAAAAATCCCAAAAAAACAACTAATATTTCATAAAAAAGGGAGAAGAATTATGGCGGAAACAAATTTGAGCAAAATGATCGAAACGGCGCTTGAAAATCTCAAAAAGATGACTGATACAAACACCGTAGTGGGGGAACCGATAAAACTCCCGGGGGGCGGCACGGTCATCCCCGTATCAAAAGTATCCGTGGGGTTCGCTTCGGGCGGAATGGATTACAGCAGCAAGGCCGCGCCCGAAAAAGCCCCGAATTTCGGCGGCGGCACGGGTTCGGGCTTCACCATAACCCCCATCGCCTTTCTGGTGGTCGACGAGAGCGGCGCCGTCAATCTGCTAAATCTGAGCGCCACCGCCGCCCCCGAAAGCAAGGATCTGATCGGGACCATCAGCGGGCTCGTGGACAAGGCCCCCTCAATGGTCGAAAAAATCACGAAGATGTTCAAGAAGGAAAAAGAACCCGCAGCGGGCGAACAGCCTGAGGCGGCGCCTCTTCCGGAAGCCGGCGCCGGCGGCGACGGAGAATAAAAATGGCCGGTAACAATCAAAACAACAAAAACGACAACCCCCTAAACAATTTCAGCAAAAAGTTTTTTACCTTTCTTTCCGGTTACAGCACCAAAGACGGAAAAGGCGTGAAAAAAAAGAAAATAACCGACAAGGAGCGATACAGCCTGAAAGGTTTCTTTTTGGCCTATAAGTCGCAGTTCTGGAATCTGATAGTCGTAAATCTCATATATGCGCTTCTGCTGTCCCCTGTGGTATGCGGGATATTGGCTTTCATGGGAATTTTCGGCACGAGGGCGTCCGCCCCCTCCAATATATTTTACGCGCCCGTGTACGGGGCGCACCTGTGCTTTCCCACGCCCGCCACGGCAAATCTTGTGGGCATCTTCGGCTCGCAGGGCACGGTGGTGGCGGGAAACACCGTGACGAATACCTTATATATCATCGCGCTGTGCGTATTTTTGACGTTCGGCCCGGCAAACGCCGGAATGACGTATATTTTAAGGGCGTACACGAGGGGCGATTACGCCTATCTGTGGCATGATTTTTTCAGCACGATAAAAAAGAACTTTTTCGGGTCGATAGCGCTCGGTTTTGCCGATCTTGCGCTTATGGTTCTGCTGGGCTATTCGACATATGTGTATTATATGACCCCCGGAGGCTCGAATACCGCTTTGTTTTTATTGATGTTTGCCATGTGCGTCATATATTTCATCATGAGGTTTTATCTGTATATTCTGTTGATAACCTTCAAGCTGTCGCCGATAAAGCTGATCAAGAACGCCCTGATACTCGCGCTTTTGGGCATCAAGAGAAATTTTATGGCCATACTCGGAATTATCGCGCTCATGCTGCTGTATGTCGTCGTTTTCATATTTTCGATACCGTTCGGCATCATTGCGCCGTTTTTTATCATCATATCAAACGGCTCGTTCATTTCGTGCTTCGCCGCTTACCCGAATGTGAAAAAATACATGATCGACCCCTATTACGCCGAGCACCCGCCAAAGGACAAGGACAAATTGGTCATAGAAGACGAGCCCATATTCCTTGACAGATGATCTGTAAACATGAATGAATTTTTATACAAGCCCAAATACGCCATCACCGATGAAATTTTAAATTTAGCCGCGTTGATTGCCGCCAAAGTGGATGTGCTGACTATTCAAAGCGGTATGGAGCAAAACCCAAAATTGCTGCGGCTCAACCGCCTGCGCTCCATTCACTCGTCGCTCGCCATTGAAAACAATACTTTGTCATTGGAGCAGGTCACTGCTCTTTTTGAGGGTAAACGAGTAATTGCCCCTTTGCAGGACATCTGCGAAGCGCAGAACGCTTTTGAGGCATATAACCGTCTGCTTGAATTTGATCCTTATGACACTATGGATTTGCTGACCGCGCATCAAATCCTGATGAAAGATTTGGTGAAGGTGCCGGGACAGTTCCGTTTGGGAAATATAGGCGTGGTTCGCGGCGGGGATATTGTTCATATCGCGCCGCCCGCCGGCAATGTCTCGGGCTTGATGGCGGATTTAATTTTTTGGGCAAAAGAAGCTCCGGTTCACCCGCTTATCAAAAGCAGCGTGTTTCATTACGAATTTGAAATTATCCACCCTTTCCCCGACGGAAACGGGCGCATGGGCCGAATGTGGCAAACTCTTCTTTTGTATCAATGGAAAAAGATTTTCGCGTGGCTTCCCGTAGAAACGATGATACATGAACGCCGGCAGGAATATTACGCCGCGATTGGACGCTCAAACGATGCCGACGACTGCACGGAGTTTGTGAGATATATGCTGCAGGCGATATGGGACACGCTTGAAAAGTACGCCGTGAGCGACCAAGATAGCGACCAAGTGAGCGACCAAGTGAAACGGCTTTTAGAGGTTATTGGAACAAAGACGCTTTCTGCCGTGGAACTCATGGAACTGCTTGATTTAAAACACCGCCCGACATTCCGCAAAAATTATCTGCGACCCGCGCTTGAAGCAGGCTTGATCGAAATGACCCTGCCGCAAAAACCGAACGCCCGCGGACAGAAGTATTGCAGGAAAAGCGGAGGCGACGGAAAATGAATTGGTTACATCACCCGAACACCTTGCCGCCCGCTCTGCTTTTTGGCAGTATTATGCGGGCGATGACCGCCGCCGCTTCGGCGCGCGTGATGCTGCCGTTTGGATTGAATGTGCCTTTATCGTCGCTTCCCGTCAGAACGCCCGCTTCATACAGCGCGATTATTTCAGCGTGATATTTTGTGCCGCTGTTCACATCCGGCAGAGATTTCACCGTGTTGACCGCCGCGAGCTCCCCCTGAGGCACCGAACGCGAGAAGATATACGCCATTTCGGCGCGGGTCGCCGATTTGGCGTAATCCGGAAAAGTCCCGGCGTCGATTATGTTTTTTCCTTCGGCGTAATCCGCGTAAACCTGATACCACTCGCCGCCCCGCGCCGCAAATTCGCCTGTGCCGCCGTTATAGATGTCATGTATGCGCGCCGCTATGGCGACAGCCTCGGCAATTGTGATATCCCCGTTTGGCTTGAAAGTATCCGCGCCGCTTCCCTGCATGAGCCCGTACTCATAAACTGTGGCTACGGACTTTTCTTTGTTTTGGCCGTACCAGTCGTTTTCGTTCACGTCGGAAAACAGCCCGGAGCGGTAAGTTTTGGTTTTTTTGAAATTTAAAATGGGCGACGGCGCCAAAGAGTTTATTCCCATTCCGGCGCACTGCGGATTAGCCGGCATATAACGGGCGTCGAGCTCGGGATCGGCTTCAATGGAGCCTTCGCCGCCGATATGCGCCTGCCAGGCGGAAAGATTTGCGTTTTTAAGTTCGCTTTGCGGGCGCCGGTCGTCAAACGACGCTTTTTTTCCGGCGATATAATAACAGTTGTCGTTCATCACCGGATTTCCCTCCAGAGCGGAAAGGGGGCCCAGCTGATCGTTGTCGTCATAACGGATTTCTATCATAGGGCACATAAACGCCGCCGGCTGGCTTATGATGTTATGGTGGATATTCGGATTTACATTGGCGGGACGGCCGGCATAGTCCTCCCAGTCCTGATATGTGAGGCCGAAATATATTGCGCTGTGATATTTTCCGGGACCGTTATCCACATCGACCAGCGTATTGTTGTAAATCTGAGCGTCTTTTGAGCCGTACAGACCGATACCCTCCCAGCCCGTGCCGACGATTAGATTGTTTCTGACGACGCCCCGGATATTTTCATAATATTTAGGATTTGCCATGGTGTCAAACCATTCCGGGCTGGTGTCGAAACCGACCATGATCCCCGCTCCGTATATGCGCTCGATAAAATTGGACTCGATCAGCACATCGGCCGCTCCGCCTTTGGCGTAGATCCCTGTGCCGCCGATATCGTGGATGTGGTTGTTTTGCACCGTCATTTTATGCCCGTTCACATTGTCGATGCCCTCGGCGTTCGCTTCCCCGTAAAGCCAGTAGGGCTTGCCCGCTTCCGCCCGCCCCGAGTTATATATCTCGTTATGGCGTATCGTGATGTTGCTGCAGCCGGGTTTGACTTTCACGACGTCATATTTCGAATCGTGCAGCACGCAGTCCTCAATTATGATATCGGACGCCCCGTAAGTAAACGGGTCGTCCGGATCCCATCTGAATGTGGTTTCCACACAAACGGCGTAAAATCCCCCAATCACCTCGACCCCCTGCAGTCTGCCGCCCGACGAGCCGACGTCGAAATAGACCCCGGAGTCCTGATCGTGGCCGATGTCGTGTTTGGTCAGGTCGATAACCGCCCATTCGCCTTTTGCGGATTTGATCGTGATATTCGGTTTCCGGATTCGGACGTTGACCCCTTCGCTGTATGTGCCGCCACGCAAAATCACGGTGCCGCCGGGTTTGGCTGTCTCTAAGGCGGCGTTGATACTTTTATACGGTTTGCCGGCGGAACCGGTCGCCGAAGAGTCGTCGCCCTTCGGGGAGACATAGATGCCGTTTGCGGGGTCAATGTCAAAGTTGCCGCGCGGGCCGACGCCAAACGGCAAAGCCGGAACGGCGGTTTTTGCCGCTGTGGGCGCGGCTATGGGCGATACGAACAAAATAGCCGCCGCCAGCAGGGATAACAGGATTTTCTTTGAGTTTGTTTTGAGTTTCATTCGATTTTCCCCTTTTGGTATAACCGGTTTTTGATTTTTTCGCGAAAAACATCTGTTGTTTCGGAATAACCGGCCGCGTTGAATAAATTGAAGCGTTCGCCCGGGTCTTTTTTCAAATCATACAGCTCCCCTTCCCCGCTCGCGTATGCCACATATTTGTAATCCCCCGCTCTCAGCATATACTGGGCGCGCGCGCTGTCATTCACGTTGAACTCCGCGAACACCTCGCCGGATATTTGCGCGCCCGGATCGAAAACAGATTCGGCAAAACTTTCGGCGTCCAATTTTTCCGGCGGATTTTCCATATGGGCGAGCGGTTCGGGCGATACGGGCGAAGTGCCCGTAAGCTCGGCGAGCGTGGGATACAGGCCGAGCTGTGAAATCAAATTTCCGCATACCGCGTTTTCTTGTATAAATCCGGGGCAGCTCATAATCAGCGGCACTTTTACCGCCGGCTCAAACATGCAGAATTTCTGGTAAAGCCCGTGATCCCCATCCATTTCGCCGTGATCCGACGTGTAAATCACCAGTGTGTTCTCAATTAAACCCAGACTCTCCAATTTTTCATATAAATACCCTATGCAGCCATCGGCAAATGCGAGATTGCCAAAGTAGCCCGCCCGCGCCGCTTTGCGCTGTATTTCGGGCACGTTCGCAAAACCTTTGTAATAATTTTTTACATACTCCGGATAACCGGACAAATCGCCGGGCTCTTTGAGCCCGATATTTTGGAGGGGAAACATTTCGGCGTACCGCTTCGGCGGGTAGAAGGGGGTATGGGGCTTCATAAAACTCGCTGTCAGAAAAAAGCGCTGATCTTTGTATTTTTCCAAAAATTTCGCCGATTCGCGGGCGACAAACATATCGAGATGGTCCCCTTCGTCCAATTCGGAAGCCACGCGCCCTTCGGGGTATTTTTTTACCGCCCCGGCCCAGGGCGATATATTGCCCTCCCAGACGTCCGACAAATCGGGGAATCCCGCGCCGTCGTCGATCACGGTGGAAAAAAAGTGCCCGGTGAGCTGATGGTTCGCGATTTCGTCCGCGTAATGGCTCACTTTCGGGCCGAGATACATCAGCCAGTCGTTTATGCTTGTATAGTATTCAAAACCGTGGGTGCAAGAATCGTTGAAGTGCATTTTTCCCACAAGCCCCGTCATATATCCGAACGAATTGAAATGGTGCGCCATCGTTTGGTAGCGCCGGTCGAGCCGGTCGCTGTTGGTTATCACGCCCGTCGTATGCGGATACAAAGCGGTGAGCATGGCGTTTCTCGAAGCCACGCAGACCGGATAGGCGCAGTAGGCGTTTTCATAGCGGATACCCCTTCGGGCGATTTTGTCGATACTTGGGGTATTCACCGGCGAGGCGCCCGTGCACGACATATAATCGGCCCTGTGCTGGTCGGTCATGATGAGAAGTACGTTTAAAAATTCGGATGCCGCCATTTTCGGTTTTTCCTCTTTTCGTTATTTTCAATTGTTTTCCTCGATTGCCTCCAAGGTTTTTTCCATGGCGAGGGTCCATTTGGGCTCCATTTTCTCATATTGCGACGTAAAATCCACGTTTTTCTTCTGAGAAAATCCTACAAAGAAATCCAGCATCCCCGACCAGTTGAAAAATATACCCTGGTCTATCACCCGCGTCGAAAATATCAAGTCGAGCATCTCCTCCGATTCGTCGTCTCTCGAATATTTGCCTATCAGGTTTATTTCGTAGTACGCCTTTGTCAGCGTTTGTACCGATTCGGCGGCCCACGCCTCGAGTATCGCGCCTGTCCGCTCCGGATCCGACGCGCTCACGGGAACGCACATGACAGTCGCGTTGCCGTACTGGAACGCGTTGTAGTAATTGGGCTGTGCCTCGTCGTATTTCGGCAGTGGCAGTATTCCGAAATTCGCCTCCATGTTGCGCATGAATTTCACCGATTCTATCGGGCTTATGTAGTACAGCGCCCTGCTCTCGTTGAACGATTTTATATTCACTTCATCCCATACATTCGTATATTTTCCGTTGTAATCGTCGGCTTTTACCTGCGCCTGCCCGTCGGACAAAAAATCTATCACTTTCGTCACGACCGAAACCGACCTGTCGTCGTTGAGGGCGATAAAGGGCAGATCATCCGCGCCTTTTCCGATCACTTTCTGCCCCGACGCCGCGAAAAGGCAATATGCGCACTCGTGCTGGTTCACTGCCCCCCACTGGTCTTCCGGGGTCAGGGCCCCGTCGCCGTTTATATCTTTGGTCACTTCCCTGCAGTTGGAATGCAGAACGTCGAGAGTCCATTTGCCGTCCTGCACCTGCTTATACGGGTCTTCAAGCCCGTAATCCCTGTTTAAATCCTTGTTGAACATGATACACCATGTGGCGTCGTTGGTCGTCGTGGTTATATTCCCCGCCGCCCCGTACAGCTTGCCGCTTATCGTCATGGAATCGTTGGCCACCTTGTCCCACCACGGCTTATGGAAATCCAAATAGGGCACATCATACAAATTTACGATAAGCCCTTTCTGGATCAATGCGGCCGCGTTGTTCATAGTCGGGTAGAGCACGTCGAAATCGTCGCTGCCGGACTGGATGATTTTTTGAACGTACCCCAAAACGTCTTCTTTTTGTATTTCCGTTATTTCGATGTTGAATTTTTCCTCGAGAATCCTGTTTCTCCGGTATACGGCGTCGTTTATGGGCTCCCCCGTCTCAGCTTCCGCGTACATATCCACAGTTGTCCAGTAAACCCAGCCTCCCCTGTCGACCACCCTGAAGTTATGGCCCCCGCAATCCATCTCCGGCACTTCGTATGCGATTATTTCCGCCGTTTCGTTTTCGACGCCGCCGTCGCCGGCGTCATGGGCCTTGTTTTCCTCATTTTCCGGGTTGTTTGCGGTATTTGCGGTGTCTGCGCCGCACGAGCATAAAAAGACGGATATGATCACCGGCCAGACAAGAAGCGGCGCTATGTACTTTATAATTTTTTTCATCAGCCTACACCCTCCAAAAATTTTAAATAATAATATAATTATATCATATATTTTAAAAATTGCAATAAAAAAGTGTTGACATTTTTATCTTACTGCTGTATAATTTAGCTAAACGAAGATAATATTGTCCGTATTTTCAAAATTAATTTTTTAGGAGGAAAGATTTCAATGAGAAAAATCAAAGTATTTTTGGTTTTCGCGCTTTTGTTCTCACTGCTGGCGCTCAATGCCGCCGCCGCTTATGTCTCCCCCAGTTCCATAACGATAAAAAAGGCGGTCGCTTTTCCCAACATAGACGGCAATCTGGATCCGGCCGAATGGGGGGACCCCGTCTGGTCGTATGCTTATTCCGACGGCACCGATTTGGGCGACTATTCGGATCAGTCACAGGAGCTGTGGCTGTTTACAAACGACCCGGATGAAGCTTCCGTCTTGAACGTGGTGAAAAATTCGAAAATCGACTTTTACGCCATGTGGGACGAGACCTATCTGTATTTCGGCGTATATACGGAAAGCCCGATCGACGTGTTCTCCGGAGCGATGGAGGAGAGCGACGTGGCGAATTCGTGGAATGCGCGCGGTATTCAGTTTGAGTACGCGGACAAAGACGGCACCTTCACCGACATCGGTTTCGGCGTCGACGGAGCGGGCAACACGATTCAATTTTGGTTCATGGGGGCCGAAGCGGGCTCCGTCATGAGCCACAATGCGAAAGTGATCAAAAACGGCACTGCGGTAATATACGAAATCGCGATGAAGTGGGCCGATATAAACCTCGACGCGCCGGCTGCGGGAAGCGTATTCGCGTTCACGCTCGCCTGCAACTTCCACAGGGTATTTGACGGCGACCCGTTTTTCGGCATAGCGCTCGGCGGTTCCGAAATGACCAAAAATCCCGACGTGTTCATGCCGGCCACGCTGTCGGCTGATCCGGCGGTCGTTCCCCCCGCCCCGGAGCCTGAACCGGAGCCCGAACCCGAGCCCGCTCCTGCCCCCGCTCCCGAGCCCGAACCTGCGGCTCCCGCAGCTCCGGAACCCGCCGCCCCGCCCGCCGCGCCCACGACCGGCGATCCGGCCGCGGTGTTGTTCGCTTTGGCGCTGAGCGCCGCTTTGGCGCTGACTGCCGCCAAGCGTCTCAAAAAATTCAATTAGGCAAAAATATATTGCGGGTAAAATTGCGGGATGTCCTCCCGCAATTTTTTAGCAAAAAGGCACAAATCCAAAAAAGTTAAAATTCAAGAAACAATATATTTCATTTTGGCTGATATAATGGAACTATATCAATTTTGCAAAGGGGTGATAAAATGGACAATCAGGACGCCGATTCCATACGCGCGAAAAAAGGTTTCCTGTGCGATATGGACGGCGTGATATATCACGGCAATAACCTGCTTCCGGGGGCGGTGGATTTCGTGGAATGGCTGGCGCGGGAAGACAAAAAATTTCTGTTTCTGACCAATTCGAGCGAGCGCTCCCCCATGGAACTGCAGCATAAGCTCGCGCGGCTGGGACTTGAGGTGGACGAATCGCATTTTTACACGAGCGCGCTCGCCACCGCCGCTTTCGTGAAAAACCAGTCCCCGCGCTGCACCGCCTATATTATCGGGGAAGCGGGGCTGCAAAACGCGCTTTATGACGCCGAGATCATGCCAAATGACGTGAACCCCGATTATGTCATAATCGGCGAAACCAAAAATTACAATTATCAGAACATACTCAAAGCGGTCAAGCTGATCCAGAACGGCGCGAAACTGATCGGCACGAACCCCGACCTCACCGGCCCCGCCGAAAACGGCATAATCCCCGCCTGCCGCGCTTTGGTGGCGCCCATCGAGCTCACCACCGGCAAGCAGGCCTATTACGTGGGCAAGCCGAACCCTTTCATGATGCGGAACGGCAAGAGGATACTCGGCTGCCGCACCTCCGAAATGGCCATCATAGGCGACCGTATGGACACCGACATAATCGCGGGAATCGAATCCGAAATCGACACCGTCCTTGTTTTGTCCGGCGTTTCGTCCGCGGAAACCGTGAAAAGTTTTTCCTATGCCCCGAAATATACATTCGACAGCGTGGGATTTGTCAGAAATTTTAAATAAACCACAATATTGTTTAAGAAAGAAACAGGTGATTTTATGTACTGTCCGGAATGCGGCGCAAAATTGGCCGACAATGTAAAATTCTGCGCAAAATGCGGAGCCGAACAAACGCAAACGCAAACAAAAGCGCCGGCCCAAGATACGCAGACGCAGCAGCCACAGGCGCAAATGCCACAGGTGCAGATGCAGCCACAAATGCAGATGCAGACGCAGACGATAACCCTCGAACCCGTGACCCCCGTAAAAAAACCCGCATTGGTGAAGATCATTTCGATAGTCGCCGCTGTGGTCGTGGTGCTCGGTCTCGGCGCGGCGGGCTTTATATTCCTTCCGAGGCTTTTGGGCGGTTCCAAACCCAATGCGAACAACTGCATAGCCGTCACGTTGGACGCGCTCGAAAATATGGCGGAGCTGTCGGGCTTCACATATGACATAAAAATAAATGACGGAAACGGCGAGTACGGCGCAAACGGATATCTGAGCCTCGGGAAAGATCTGTACAGCTCTTTATTTGAATTTAAAATAGATTCCGAGGACGATTATGCCAGTACCAAAGGGAGAGCGGTGTTTTACAACGGGTTTTTAGGCGTTTACGACCACTCGGTTTACCCCCAGTGGGACGAAGAATACGAATCCTACCAATACATTGATGTAAAAGAGATCCTCGAGGAAATTTTGGACATGGCCTCGGAAGCGGGGGCCAATCTCAAGGAGCTCGGCATAGATATAAATAATTTCGTCAAGGACGGGCGTTTCAATGTCGACGAATTCAATAGAATAGGCGAAAAGGTATCGAAAAACGCTTCGGATTATTTCGGCGCGATCGAAGATTCCGGCGCCCTCGGCGATTTCGAAACAGAAGATTTTGACATTTCAAAGTATCTCGATAAGCTGCCCGCGATCCAAAAAGAACTCGGCAAGCTGTTTGAAAACTTTTTGTATGTCGAATGTGAAAAAGAGACTTTTCTCGGCGGATTCGTTTCGGGTCCCGAAATATCAAAAGCCGGGGATTCGACGACGTACAAATATTCCGTCAATCCGGTCAAATTGGCCCAGGTGCTGAGCAAATATATCATAGACAACATCGCAAGGTATCCCGAATGCTCCGCTTTGCTCGAAGATTTCGCCGACAGCCAGAAAATGACGCTCGACGAGCTTTTGAGTTTTGTTTCATACAGCCTGAGAACCGCCTTGGAGGAAATGGGCGACGGCGAAAATGAGATAAGATTTTCGCTCACGGTTTCAAAAAAGCGCTTATTGGAAAAATTTTCCGTGAGCTTTGACATAATAAACTACGACTGGGACTACAACAGCCAAACCGACGAATACTCCTTAGTGGAAAAGCCGGTAACCGTTTCGGTCGCGATAAAGTTGTCCGACCACAACAATGTGAAACCGGACAAAAACGAAATAGAAAGTTTCATGAAAAAAGCCGAACAAAACGCCGATAACTACTAATTATTTTGCGGGAGGAACAAAAAAAATGACGGTAAAAATCACTTCCAAAGATGTCAGGATCACCCCGGATATCGAAAAAACAGCGGAAAAAAAGATATCCCAGCGTCTCAAAAAACACACCCAGAAGCAGGGGGAAAATCAAGTTATTGTAGTGAAGGCGTCCGAAAAGAAACCGTTTATACGGGTCGACGTCGATATGCCGTACCTGAACTATACCATACACGCGGAGGCGATAACGCCGGACGGGATACTGGGGGGCGTGGACAAATGCATGGATATCCTCGAGCGCCAGATCGATAAATACAAAACGAGGATGCACAGATCGAAAGTCAAGACCAGCAGCCTCAAAAGGGATATTTTGGATATTGTCACCGACGATATGCTCTCTGCCCCGTCTGCCCCGGCTCCAAATGACGACGAACCGGATTACAAGATAGTAAAAGCCGAGGGGCGGCCGCAGCCCATGAACATCGACGAGGCCATACTGCAAATGGAAGTTTTGGAATATAAATTTTTGTTTTTTTTAAACGCCGAAACGGATACGCCGAGCGTGATATACAGGCGCGACGACGGAAACATAGGATTGATCGAGACCTGATTTGTATACATGAAAAAATTTTTAATTAAAATTAATATTTTAGGAGATTGTTATTTGTTATGAAAGCAAAAAGATTTTTGGCGCTGATTCTCATTTTGGCCATGCTCGCCTCGCTGAACGCGGTATTCGCCTTAAATGTCCGGGCTGACGACGATGCTGTGAAAGAAACGGAAAATGGCCCCGATCTTGCGGCGATTTTCGAAGGGTTCGCAGACGATCTCAAAGCGCTCGGCTTGTTTTTGGGGACTGACAGCGGATATGAGCTCGACAGGGCGCCCACCAGGGATGAAGCCGCAACGATGCTCGTCCGGCTGCTGGGCAAAGAAACGGAAGCGAAAGAAAAAAACGGCGCGCACCCGTTTACAGACGTTCCCCGGTGGGCGGACCCGTATGTGGGTTATCTGTATGAAAACTCCCTGACCAAGGGAATCAGCGATGATTTGTTCGGCTCGAAAGAGCTGTGCAATGCGCAGATGTTCTGCACCTTTGTCTTAAGAGCGCTCGGATATTCCGATACCGGCGACGTGACGGACTTTACATATGACGGGGCGGTTGGCTTCGCTGTGGAAACCGGACTTGTCAGCGAGGAGCTTTTGGCCTACAGCGCGCTTGAATTCACGCGCGCCGGATGCGTTTACATAATGCGCGAGGCGCTGCTGACAAATCTGAAAAATACAGAGCTCCCCTTGCTCGCCAAACTCGTGGAGGACGGCGCGGTCAGCGAAGAAGCCGCGATGATGTTCTTCGCCAGAGCGGCCGGAAGCGAAGAAAGCAAAGAAGATGAAGATATATCCGAAGGAGATAAAGAAGATAAAGAAGAAGCCGAAACCGGAGAAAAAGACGAGGCCGAAACCGAAGAAGAAAATGAATCCGCGGAGAATATCACCAAAGAAGAAATGGACGCATTTATTAAAATACTTGGCAACGGCATTTTATTCGGAAGTTTTGAGAGCAATGTAGAACTTCAGGTGCTGCTCGGGCTGGTTTCTTATTTAACTACCGATTATTCGATAAAGGAAGCGGTCAAGGAAGTCATCGAAGACGACGAGATTTTATGGACAATTGTCATAGAAAGCGAAACCGTCGAGGCGCTCATTGTCGTATTTTTCGATTCCGAGGGCAATTTTCTCGAACTTGACGCTGTAGGGGAGCGCTTGGACATCGAAGACGACATTTTCGCAATCACAATCACGCCAAAATAAAACGCCGAATCCAAGTGTAGTGTAGTGTATGGGGAAAGGGGAAAAACAAAATGAGATTGTTGCTCGTCGAAGCCAATGTGAATCTTTCAGTCGCGCTGCTTCTCCTTTTCAAAAAGAACAAATATGAGGCCGATGCGGCCTACGACGGAAAAACCGGCGAAGAAATGATAAAACTCGGGCTTTATGACGTCATAATCCTCGAAAGGACGCTTCCCGATTGCGACGGGATTTCCGTATTGAAAAACATACGCGAAAAAGGGGTGAACACCCCCGTGATGTTTTTGACTGCCAAAAATACCACCGCGAATAAAGTCGAGGGGCTCGACGCGGGCGCGGACGATTATCTTGCCAAGCCGTTCGCCACCGAGGAGCTCATGGCTCGCATACGCGCGCTTGGCAGGCGAAGCACCGCGGCGATAGCGCCGACGGAGGAAATAACCATCGGAAAATCAAAATTTTTGCCGAGGAGAGGCGAATTGTTCTTTGGCAAAAACTACAGCTCTTCCGTCACACTCACTTTAAAGGAAACCGGCATATTGGAAATGCTTTCGCAAAACCGCGACATCCCGGTGACAAAAGAAGAACTCCTGCAAAAATTGTGGGGGAAAGAACAAAGCGAAGATATAAACGTGAATGTGAACATAGTGGAAGTGTTCATGTCCTATCTGCGAAAAAAAATAAAATCCGACGTGTGCGGATTTTCCATAGTGACCAAAAGGAATATGGGCTATAAGATCGATTACACCTAAGAAAAAAACAAGGGGCGCCCAAATACCCCCCTATGATAAGACGACTACCAAAAACCCGGTAAAATCAATAATTTTTATGAAGCAAAATATCAGCCGCATATTTCTTATCGCCATACCCATATGCCTTCTGCTGTGCTTTTTTCTCTGGTTGCTCAAAACGCCGCCGGAGTCAGTCACAGTTGAAGCGCAAAATGGGGTATGGGACTTGCGCGGCATTGATCTAAACAGAACCGGCGCGAAGCTGACCGGTCAGCCGGAATACGTTTTGAACACGTTGCTCACGCCGGATGAATTTGCCGTGTCAAATGATGCCCAGACCGGAGCTGTCCCCGATGGCGTCCAGTTTCTTACATTTCGCTTTCGTATCCTGTTGCCGGACAGCAGTATCGTAGCTCTCGCCCGATACGCCTCAGGCAACGCCAGTCGTATTTACATAAACGGGCGGTTGCTTGGCGGGGTGGGAGAACCGGGAGAATCAAGGGAAACGACAGAATCAAGCAACCGTTATATGTCGTTCACAGCATGGCCGGAAGGTAACGTACTTGAAATTGTAGAACAAACCTCGAACTTCGTTCACAAAGATAACTTTGAACCGACACTCAGGTTCTATGTTGGCAGCGAGAGGGCGATCACGGACTGGACAACGCGCTTCCATGCTTTTCCCGTCATCGAGATCGGCATATACCTTTTGCTTTTTATTATCCATCTTTTACTGTTCCTGACGCTGCCTTCTTACCGTGCCAATCTGTGGCTGGCGCTGCTCTGCCTTGCTTGGGCGCTGAAAACCGGAGTCATCGGCACGAAACTCTGGCTGACACTGCTGCCGTGGCTGACATGGGAAACGGTATTCCGCCTCGAATACCTCTCGTTCCCGGTGTCGCTTTTACTGCTGTCGCTTACATACCGCGAACTGTTTCCCGGCACTTTGCAAAAAGCTTTCCGTGTGTTTGTGTATATCGCGTCACCTTTGGCTGCCGCGTTTATCCTTTCGACCGATACGAAGCTGCTGTCATATACCGGCGTACCAATGATTGCGCTGGGTGTCGTTGCTTCGGCATATGTACTCGTCCGCATCTTATGGACGATACGCAAACCCAGTGCCGAACAAAAACTGGTTTTGTCAGGGCTTGGCGTGTTGGTACTCGCGCTGGCCGCTGATACACTCTATTTCAACACCGCTACATCGAGCAGTATGCCCGGCTCCATGATGGAGACCGCGCTTATCCTGTTCTCGCTGCTCCAGATGACGGCCCTGCTGCACGCAACCATGCGGGAAACGGCAGAAGCAAAACAAGCCGAGCGGCGCATGACGGCGGAAAACGCAGCGCAAGCAAGGCTGATCCGGCTTAAAAACGACATGGTCGCTATGGTTTCCCATGAACTCAGGACACCGCTTACCGTCATGTCCTCCTATGCACAGTACGCAGTCAAGTCTATTCAAAACGGCGACTTTGCGAATGAGTCCATTCAAAGGCTGAACACAATACCGAAAGAAGCAAACCGGCTTGCCGACCTGTCCTCCACTCTTCTTGACGTATTCAAAGAGTTGGACAACGAGCGGCAAAAAACGCCTTTGTCGGTGAGCGAACTCATAGAGCATACCACAAGCGTGTTTAAGCCCATTATGGATAGAAAGCATAACAGACAGATAATCAATATCGAATCGGAATTACCGTATGTGTTTGGGAACGAAGACGAACTGACACAAGTATTTTTCAATCTTTTATCTAATGCCGATACACATACGAAAAATGGTACGATCAGCACTGCCGCCGAATTGGCCGGCGGTTTAGTGCTTGTCACGATTGCAGACACGGGCGAAGGCATATCGCCGGAATTGCTGCCTCATGTATTTGAAAAACACAGACATGACGAAAACGGCACCGGGTATGGGCTGACCATATGCAAAGAAATTATAGAAGAACATGGCGGGGAAATAAACATTAAAAGCGATCAGTACAGGGGGACAACCGTGATTTTTACCTTGCCGGTCTGGGGGGATCAAACAAATGCGTGATAAAAAAACGATTTTGCTCGTAGAGGATGAACCGGGAATAATGTGGGTAAACAGCAGTATGTTCAAAGAACTCGGTTACGAAGTAATATCAGCTGAATCTCTCGCAGAAACCCGCGCCCGGCTTGCTGACTCATCGCCGGACGTGATTGTTCTTGACCTTATGCTGCCGGATGGGAACGCGCTTGATTTTATGCCGGAACTCAGAAAAAAGACCACAGCACCCGTCCTGATGTTGACCGCTCTTATTAAGAAGGATGAGCGGCTGGCGGGGTTAAGGGCAGGCGGCGACGACTATATCACCAAGCCTTATGACAACGAAGAACTTTGCGCGCGAGTCGCCGCGTTTTTGCGCCGGGATGATATGATGAACAAAAAACCTCCCTCTGATATTTTCAGACACGACTCGATTACACTCAATATAGTAGCGAAACAAGCGTACATGGGTGGAAAGAGCATGGAACTCTCCGGCAAAGAGTTTTCATTGCTGCAAATCTTTGTCAAAAACGAGGACAAGACGCTCACAAAAGAATATCTGTATGAGGCTGTTTGGGAACAAAAACTGTGTGATGACGACAGGGTGATCAGAAGTACCATTTGCAGGCTTCGCAAAAAATTGGAAAAGGCAAACTGTAGGTATGATATTGTTTCTACCCGCGGCGAAGGATACATATTTATAAAAGGGTAATAGACCGCCGGCCCATGGCATTGACGCAAAACGACTTTTGTTACAAATTTTCAACAAAAGTCGTTTTGCGTTTTTTTATGCTACAATTAAGAAAATAAACAATTTCATGGAGGATAGCAAAATGAGCAAATTGGCAAGAAAAGTTTTATCTCTGTATCTGGTGGCAGCGTTGGCGCTGCCTATGCTGATGGGGGCGATGCCGGTTGCTGCCGCCGGGGAGTCGTCGCCTATGGAGATGACGCCGACAGCCGCCGGGGAGTCGATTCCCGAGGCCGAACTGTTCGCACGCCTGGGACTCAGCACTGCCAGCCCTGCCGGGAGTGCGGGCCGCGCGGAAATGAACCCTTACGGCAATAAAAGCGTACAGATCATGACCGTCAACGAATTGGCTCTCGGCGTCGGAAACAGCATGTCGATCTATGGCGACGGGTTCATAGAAGGCGGGAACCTTTCGGCCAAGTCAGTGAACCCCTCCGGTGCATGGCGCAATCTCACCCATGTCGCTTCAATGGAAGGCAATTTCGGCGGACCGAACAGGATGAACAGCCAGAGCGCGCGCAAAGATGCCCTCGCCGTACTGGGAGCGTACCGTTTGGGCAATGAGTATGTATTTCAAGTCTGGGCGGAAGGGCTGGCAGGCGCAGTCGGGAGCGTACAGTTGAACATCCCAGGTCACGCAGGGAATGATATAAGGATACCGGCCTCACATTTCCCCGATAAACAACTCCAGCAGAATTTGCATATCGCCACAGGCGACCTGAACGGCGACGGTTTTGACGAAATCATAGCCATATTACCCATGAACAATGGCGCGAGCCTCGGGCTGTATGTCTGGTCAGTTAATAATACTTCTTCGGAAACCGCGTTTCTCAGCGCGGCGAACTGGACAATGGAAGTCACAGAAATACCCGGCGGGTTTAAGCTGGCTGACTGGAACACAGCTTCGCTTGCAGTAGGCGACCTGAACCGCGACGGCTGCGAGGATATAGCATACGTCGTCAGCGAGGTATATGTTACGAAAACCAGATATGACAGACACATCGAAACAAGCAGGAAATACTTGGAGCGAATCTATTACGGAGAGGACGATTTTTCTCTCCAGAGCGCAAAATATGAGCGTTTTGCGGGTGATAGCTACTGGGCCGGCTGGGAAGACGACATATCTGTGATGTTTCCCTGGGAGCCGGGTGTAGCCATCGCCGACGCTGACCCGTCGGGGAAGGCGCCAAATGTGCTGCTTCTCGGATACGCAATTGTAAACCAAGCCAGTTATGTTTGGGATCCGCAGCTTACAAACGTGCGC
>WQXD01000020.1 GCA_009785015.1 Oscillospiraceae bacterium
CGGACGATATACGATTTTCCAATCGTCCCCCCTGTTCGGGCTATCATTATATCCCTATTCCGTAAACCGTAAACCGTAAATTCTCGGTCGGTAGGATTGCAAAATGGGACAGATGCCCAATCAACTTTATTATTTTGAATATCAGTTATCCTCAATAATTTTATAATTCCCGTTGTTTCCGCAGACGCTGTATATCCATAATGTATGTTCTCTGATAATATTTCAAGCCTCGTCCATGCCCAATTATCCGGCACGTCGAACGGTATCTCATCGTCGATACAACGCTCGTTTTCGCCGCGCTTCTCATAATGAGAATTATGGGTATCACCATTGTCTTTTGTGGCGCGATAAATTATAGATTCGTTTTCTTGGTGTCGACGTTTCCCCAAACCCCTCAAATTGTTCGCTATCGCTCCAATTTTTTCAAGCTGGATTCATCGTCTGCCACGCTTCCTGCGAAGGCAATAATTTTTTATTTTATATCAAAATGATTGACAAAACATACGATGTCATGTATAATAATATCCATAATCAAATGAAAAAGAAAAACATGAAGTAAGAAGCGAAAAGAGCCCTCTTTTAAAAAGAGGGTGGCACGCGAGAACCCAAAAAAGCACGATAAAACCACGAAAAAACCGCGTGACGGGTGTTTTTTGAAATCAATATCCAAAATATAAGGAGGTGATATTTCTGCTTGATATATCGATTGTGGGCTGCGGGGGCATGGCGCACGGCATACATATGCCCTGCGTACTCGAGTACGGCGGAGCAAATGTGATTTCGTGCGCGGATATAAACGGCGCGGCAGCCAAATCGCTGAGCGAAAAATACAACATACCGCTCTATTTCACCGACTATAACGAGATGCTCGAGAAGACAAAACCGGACGCCGTCGTATGCCTTGTCTCCGAGAACGCCGTGGCGAAGGCGGCATGCGACATCCTGCAAAAATGTCCGGTGCTGCTCGAGAAGCCGCCGGGAAAAACCGTCTGGGAAACCGAGCTTATATCCTCAGCGTCAAAAAAGAGCGGGAACTTCAACATGGTGGCCTTCAACCGGCGCTTCGCCCCGGTTTACGTGAAATTAAAAGAGCTGCTCGCCGAAGACAAAAGCAAAATAATCTACATCGACTATAAGTTTCACCGCGTAAAACGCCACGAAAACAATTTTGAGGACACCGCGATCCACGCAATTGACACGGTGAGATATTTGGCCGGCTGCGATTTCCGGCGGGTGGAGATAAGATATCAGAAAATGCCGCATTTGGGCGAAAAAGTGGCGAACTATTACATATATTTCGAATTTGCGAACAAAACGTCCGCCACATCCGAGATACTCGTTTCCACAGGCGAAATTTTTGAAGGCTGCGAAATCCACGCTGAAAACGCCGTATACCGCGCGGCTCTGCCCGTAAACGGCGAGTACGGCAGCATCGGATACAAAAACGCGGAGGGAAAAGCTTACTCCGTCGACAAAGACACGATATGCCCGCGCCCCGAGCAGCATCTCACCCACGGGTTTTACAACGAGCACCGGCATTTTTACGAATGTCTCAAACAAGGCAAAGATCCGGGCAACGGGGCAGACACGGCGAGCCAGAGCGTGGCGGTATGCCAGGCGATCAAAAACCGTGAAAACACGGTGATATTTTAATTTTAAAATAAAGAAAGGGCAGGCGGAAAATGAACGGCGGAAAATATACGGTTATAAAAACCCTGTGCAAATCCGATTTTACCGAAGCGGCGGGACGCGAGAACTGGGAGCCGAAATTCGTGTACGGCCACTTGAGCCCGTTTTTTCGCGCGGACGAGGACGGGCTGACCGTAACGGGCAACGGCGGGGTGAACACTTTCGGCTGGTACAGCCGCAGTTTCGGAGTCGAAGGCGGCAAATGTTACCTTTTGAAAACGGTGTTCGCCGTAAAGGGAATCGACGATATAAACTTAAATATACTCAACCTTCTCACCTGGCGCATAAAAGGCAGGCCCGAAAGTTCCCCCGCGCAGGACAATGTCACGCATTATCGCAAATTGGGGGATTGTATCGTCGGGGAACAGGCGTTTATGTGCCATGCGGACACGCAGAGCGTCGATGTGGGGCTGCTTTTGCGCCATTCGCCCGACGGCGGCGTCACCTGGAAAAGCATGGAGCTCTCCGAGGTGGAGCCGCCCAAAAAACGCCCCGTGAGGGTTTCGGCCACGAAGTGGTTGGTCAGCGGGTACTGCGAGGGAAAAGAGGACAACAGGGCCAAAGTCAAAACTCTGATCGAGACCGCCGGCGCTTCCAAATCGGATATCATAGTGCTGCCGGAGTTCACGCCGTACTACGATTACACAATGGAAGCCGCATCCGTCGCAGAGCGGGTCCCCGACGGGGAATTCTGCGTGTTTTTGTCCGGGCTGGCAAGGGAAAACAATATAAACGTGGCAGCCGGAATCCTCGAGCTCGCCGAAGACGGCACCACCTACAACACCTGCGTGATATTTGACCGCGCGGGCAAATATGTGGGCGCTTACCGCAAAATACACCTGTACTGGCCCGAAACGATGTTCAACGGCACCACCCCGGGCGACGATTCGCCGGTGTTCGACCTCGATTTCGGCAGGGTCGGCGTGATGATATGTTACGACAGCTGGTACGGCGAATGCGCGAGGCTGCTCGCGCTCAAGGGGGCGGAGATCATACTGTTCCCCGCGGCCGGATATGAAGAAAAAGTGCTTCCCGCCAGGGCCGTCGACAACAACGTCTACATCGTGTGCGCGCAGCTCAACAGCTCGTCGTATATATTGGACACAAGGGGCGAATGCCTCGCCAAAATAGACCAGTCGGAAAAATTCGGCGTCGAAACGGTCGAGATAGATTTGTCCGTCCGCCAGCTGCCCCACGTAAACGGCGGCGGCAACATGAACTCCGGGAGCGGGGGCCGCCGCTCGGTGCGAAACAGCCGCTCAGACAAGATACACCGCGAAATCCTGCGGGAGATGGGAACCTGGGAAGACCGCGAGGAATATTCCACTTGGGTTTATGGGAAATAAAAAATTAATAAAATCGGGAGGAGAAAATAAAAATGGAAAAATTCAAAATGGCGTTTATAGGCTGCGGCGGGCGCGCGAACCAGGTCATATACCCGGCGTTTGACTATCATGACGATGTGGAGTTTGTCGGTATATGCGACATCGACGCGCAGCGCTTAAAGACCACCGCTGATCTGTACAACATCCCCGAAGAGAAGCGCTACGGGCAATTCGGCGTGTATGATTACCAGCGCATGTTAAAAGAGCTCAGGCCGGACGGGGTCGCGGCCATCGGGCATCCGCACATCATGTACGACATATGGGAATGGTGCCTGACAAACGGCTTTAACCTGTATATCGAAAAGCCGTTTGCCTTAACCGTCCATCAGGCCAAAATGCTCACATATCTCGCAAACAAAAATAAATGCACGACGCAGGTGTCCTTCCAGAGAAGGAGCACGCCGTGCGTCATGCGCGCCTACGACGAATGCAAAAAGCGCGGCGATATAACCGTCGCAGTGTGCAAGTTCTATAAGTACTACATCCAGCCCTACACCTGCGCCAGGGACCACATGATGGACGACGCAGTCCACGCCATAGACACGATACGCTGGATGTGCGGCGGGGAATTGGTCGGCTTGGCTTCGAATATGCGGGCGTATGAGGTGCCCAACTACAATATAATAAACGCGATGATGACTTTTGACAACGGCTCAACCGGTATTCTGATGAACAACTGGTCGTCGGGGAAGCGGATATTCGCAGTCGAAATGCACGCTCCCGGAATCTATGTCGAGGCGGAGCACGAAGTGGGGGCCAGTATATACCGCGACGGAAGCCTTGCGCCCGAATTCATATCGGCCGAAGAAGCGGCAAAAAGCGAGGATTATTACAATCATTCGGGGCTTGTGGTCAAGACGCGCGATTTTATCGATTGCTGCCGCTCGAAAAAGGCCTGCGCTTCGGATTTCAACGACGCGTATAAAACGATGGAAATCGCCGAAAAGATACTCGCCCAGACGCTGCTGGGAAAAGGGGTATGAGATGAAAACGAAACACAGATATATATTTTTGACCGTCATTCTGCTTTTATTTTCCGCCTTTATTTTCTCATGCGGTTCCGGCGACTCCAAAAATCAGGAAAACAACGAAGCGCAAAACAACCGGGGAGCCGAAGGCGAAACCGAAGAACAAGAAAGCAGACCCGACGAAGTTGCCAAAGTGCTGGCGAGCCTGCCCGAAATTGATATGAAGGGCCGAACCGTCACCTTTTTGACTTCAAACTGGGGCGGTATGCGCGGGACGCCCGAAGGCGAGGCCATTTGGGGAATGCAGTTTGACATTCTCGTGGAAGAACTGACGGGAGACGCTTTAAACGACGCGACCTACAACAGAAACAAGGCGATGGAAGACAAATACAACTGCTCTATAGCGGAGATAAACGTCGCCGGGCAGGGGGATGCCAACAATCTGCTGAACAAGGCGGTAAAAGCGGGCGATGCCGCGTATGATTTCATGCTGTGCCGCATGCAGGCCTATCAGAACTTGGGCGCGGCGGGGACGATCATAAATTTGGACAATCTCGAATATGTCGATTTCACCAACCCCTGGTGGGATCAGAATTCCGTTAGTGACCTTTCGATAATGCACAAGCGCTTCATGGTGTGCAGCGATATAACGATATCGGACAACGGCGCCACGGGAGTCATCGTGTTCAACAAAAAGCTGCTCTCCGAAAACGCGCTGGACGACCCGTACAAGCTCGTAAAAGAGGGCAACTGGACCCTCGAAAAATTTTTCGCTTTGACGAAAGAAGTTTCAAAAGACCTGAACGGCGATTCCGTGATGGATGAAAACGACCGCTACGGCTTTTTTTACCAGCGCGACACGGTGCTTTCGTTTTTGAGCGGAAGCGGCGAAAGGGTCGGAAAAAAAGACGAAAACGACATACCGCATATAACGCTGTCAAGCGAGTCGGCAATCGGCAACATAACCTACACGTTTGAAAACCTGTATGACAAAACCTCATGCTTCAACGTGATGCATCTTTTGGGAGATTTCAATGTGGGAATGGACGCCATGTTCCAAAACGACCAGGCGCTGTTCATGTGGATACGGATGGTCAACATCGTCCCGCTGCGCTCCATGCCGACCGATTTCGGCGTTTTGCCCATCCCGAAAAAAGATACGGCGCAAAACTATTATTCGTGCGATGTCAATTCATGGACGGGGCTGGGGATAACCGTTCCGATGACCGCTTCCGAGATGGATACCATGGGCGTCTTTCTCGAGGCATACGCGGCCGAGTCCCACAGGCGCGTAAAGCCCGCCTATTACGATGTGCTGCTGAGCGGCAAAGTGGCGCGCGATGAGGAATCCTTGGATATGCTCGATATCATCTTCGGCAACCGGACCTACGACATAGGCGCGATAGGGACATACGGGCAGCTGAACGAACTGATATATTTGGTCATGACCTATGACATGAATCTGACCTCCTGGGTGGAAAAAAGGTTGGACAAGGCCCAAAAGGATATCGACAAATTGGTCGGGAAAATAGAGGCTCTGGATTAAAGCCAAACTCATTTTTTCTCAAACTCGGGAGTGAGCGTCAAATCATTTTGCATTTCAAAGCTCAGCGTTTCGGATACCTCGCCGTTTTCGGCCCATTTGACAAACTTGTACCCGTAATTCGGAACGGCCGTCACGCTTATCGGAATTCCGCGAAAATATATGCCTTTCCACTGCGCGCCGCCGCCCTCGACATTGATTGTATTGATGATGACGCTTCCTTCATCTTTGCCGCCGAATCTGATTGTCAGCTCCGCCGTGCCGTCGAGGTGAAACCGGTTTTTGATATGTTCTCTCGCGGCATAAGGCCGCCGGCGGGCGAATTCCCTTATATCCTCGACATTTTGCTCCCATTGCGAAAATGATTCATTCATGCTCCAGCGGCCGATATGCTCGGCAATGTACGGCGCGATTGTCTTTTGTATCTGATCGGTTATTTCAATCACTCTGTCAGCTGCAAACGCGCTGTTCAAAAGATCGGCGCAGCGGATTATAAACCGGGTTTTAAATGCCGTATTTTCCAGCAATGACTGTAAATACGGCATTCCCTGTATCGCGTTTTCAAGCTGATTCATATCCGCAAACGGCAGATAAAATCCGAAATCCGTATCATACAGGCACCATCTCCATCTGCCGTCATGCCCGGTTTCGTCCGTTTTCCAAGCGGCCACGTTGCTCCATATCCAGTCCGTATTGCACACATATGTCTCCGCTATGATATAATCGATAAAACTTTCCAAATCGGCGAGGGTTTTTACATAATCATAATTCTCGGGCCGGCTCAGATCATTGGTTTGGACATAATGCAGAAAGTCCGTATATTCGCGGACGGCCTCGGGATTTTTGCTTTTGTACTCCCCCCACCTCAGTTTTACAAACATGGCTTTATCCGGGTCGGCGCCGTAGTTTAAGGCTGTATAATCTTCATCCTGATGTTCGCGGATATTTTGTATCCCCCAATATTCGCCGTTTATGAAGACGACGGCGGGTCTGTATGCCTGCGTGCATATATTCAAATCCCGGGACAGTTCATGCAGCAATTCGTCCCTGAATGTGGTATGCTGAAGCAAATCATATGTGCCGATCAGCATTATATCGCCGTTTTTGAGCAAAAGATGTTTGAATTTCTGTTCTTTGCCAGCGAATTTCGGGTCGTCGCCGAAGACCGGATATTTTATCGACGAATCCCCGTATCGTTTTCTCGCATATACCGACAATGTCTTCAACGGCAAGACCGTAGAGCCGGAGCCGTGGATCCTCAGCCCCACGTCGGTCTTAAAGCCGAGTTGCCCTCCCGGTTCAAAAAATTCCAGACTGGCGCGCCTCTCCCATTCGGGCCCCCTGAATCTGAAATTATTGCCGTTGCCCATGACGTCGCCCGGACGGCCCTCCACATAAATCCCCGTCTCATCGCCGAATAGTCCTTCGCCGTCGGACGCAATCGATATGATTGGCAGCGCGTATTTGTCCTTTATGTTTTCGCCGACAAAATACGTGTGCGTTATCACATCGCTTTCATTGCCAGAACTGTCATAGGTTTTCGCCCTCACCACCGTGGCCTTGAAAACATTGCCCCCCGGCGGCACCCAGGTATGCCCCGTTTTTATATTCGAATATACATTCTCTTCATCCGACCTGTCCCTGATTTTGAAGGGAGAGTCATAGACGGGCGACGACCGCGACGGCGTCTGTCCGTCCAACGTATAATATATGACAGCATCCAAGCTGTCCGATTTTATTTCAAGCATGAATTGTTCGTCATAAAATCCGCCTGCATGCGAAAAAGTCATATTTAACAGAATTTCTTTTGATTCTTCGTTGCTTTTACCGGGAGTGGGGTCGGTAAACGTATACCAGTCATCCGTTCCGTCGGGCACGCGTCCGTATGACCTGTCTGACGCAAGGGAAACCACATCCACACTGTCGATGACAAACCGGCCGTCCGGCGCAAACAAAGTGATTTGTTCGCCGGCCCTTTTTATTTTAAAGCTGGTATGAAGCTGCCCGCCGTACAAATCTTTGCCCGACATCCAAATCAGCCGGAACCCGCCGGGGGCTATCACGCAGTCTTTTATTGTCCATCTATGATTTTTATCCGAAATTACGCAGCCGTTCAAATCAATTTCAGTATCTGCCGCGTTATATATTTCAATCCAGTCGCAAAAATCGCCGTCAGAATCAGAAACCGCCGTCTTATTTGACGCCATTATTTCATTGATATAGATATGGCTGTAATAACCGGGCGAATCGTTGGCGACAGCCAAAACGACGATAACCAGCATAACCGCGCATGCCGCGGCCGCTATAATAAATGATTTTTTCATGGCTCTGTTTCACTTGTGAAATTTGTTTTCCCAAAGGCGATTTCGCAGTATTTTTTGTGGAAGGCGATGCCGTACAGCAATACCTTTTTGTAACCCTCCTGCTTTAATTCGTGGACATATACCCTTTCTTCTATTTGCTCCAAACCTCTTTGGGCTTCTGCCCTCAGCTCCGCAGGTTCGTCGCGCACATGCTTGAATTCGACCACCACCGCGCCTTGGCTCTTGTCCGCGGGCTTAATCACGCAGTCCGCTCTCCCCTTGCCCGTTTCGCGGTTGGACAACACCGCGCAATCCTTGGACACCGCCAGCAGTATGCCGTAGATGAACATATGGTAACTGTTTTCCTCCTTGAAGTCGTGGCAGCTCGGATTATTCAGCAGGCTGTCGTTTAAAACCCTGCCCACGCCCCCCGCATCTCCCGCGAGCAGGCAGCCCGCGAATTCCTGTATTGCCATATGCACCGCGTTCTGCCGGTCCTTGAGCCAGTATTCGACGCACCGCGCGAATGTGTCCTTCACTTCCCTGTTCACCAACTCGGCGAAAAAACGGTCGTCCTCCGAATCCGTACAGGGCTTCAGATACCCGGCGTTCAGCAGCATCGACCAGAATGCGTCATTGCTTTTATATACGATGGGGTATGTCACATGCTCGTCATAGCGCATTTGTACCGGCTTGCCGGTCAAAAGCCCCGCCATGTCGTCCTTCAGCGAGTCCGACCCCAAAAAGAATATATCGCGCAGTATCGTCAAACTCGCCGTGTTCGCCCAGTAGTTTCGAAACCGGCCGTCGCGCAGAAAGTTTGTGATGCTCCATGGATTGTACATATCGACCATCCGCCCGAATCTGTAACCGTCGTACCACCGCTTCACGTCATCGAATCTGTCCCCGTAGCCGTACTGCCCGCACACCGATTTGACTTCTTCCTCCGTGAAGCCGTAGCACCCGGCGAACTCATCGTCGGTGATCCCGCACACCTTGGGGTTGTTGAAGCCGCTCACCAAACCCTCCTTCGATATCCGCTGCACCCCCGTGAGCACGCCGAACTCCAGGTGTTCGTTGCTCTTGAACGCGCTGCCCAAAAATCCCCGCATGAATTTTACCATCTCCCGGTAATAGCCTTCCTCCAGTGAGTTGTTTATCGGCGCGTCGTATTCGTCTATCAGCACTATTGCCCGTTTTCCGTAATACGCATAAAGGCACGACGTCAAAAAACGCAGCGATGATTTCATTTCCGATTCGCTCGCTTTGCCGCTGCGGAATAACATGAATTTTTCTTTGTCGGTTTCATCCAATTTGCCGCTCTCGCATATATACATATTCTGCCCGTATATCTCGCTGATCAGATACTTTATCTTCCCGACCGCAATATCGAATGTTTTTTCCTCCACATCCTTGAGCGTGAAGAAAACGACGGGATACTGCCCCATATGCTTTTCCACGATGTCCGCGTGCTCCATTATCTTGAGCCCCTCGAACAGATGCCTGTTGTTTTTGCCCGCGTCAAAAAAACACCTCAGCATGCTCATGTTCAGCGTCTTGCCGAACCTGCGCGGACGCGTTATGAGCGTGACGTCCCCTCTGTTTTCGAGCAGTTCTTTGATCAGCAGCGTTTTGTCGATATATAAATGATTTCCTTCGATGACCTTGTCAAAAAACTCTACGCCTATTACAATTTGCTTTTTCACTCTGCTCGCCTCCTTAAAAATCGCAGCCGGTGAGTTCGCCGTCACGGGTCACGAGGCCGATATATTCGTCGCCGCCCCTGCGGCCGTTGTACCACAGAAGCCATCTGTCGTTGTCGGGCTCGTACACGACGGAGGGCTTGTAGCACGCGTCGCCGTCCCAGCTGCCGGGCTCCGGCGATACGATGGGGTTGGTTTCAAAGCGCTTCCAGCGCGAAATGCCGTCTGGCGACCACGCGCCGCAGATTCTCGCCGTGTCTATGTTTTCATATCCGATGTAAAACATCAGGTAACCGTTTTTATACGGCAGCACCTGGCAGCCGCCTATACGGTCCTTTTCGTAAGCGTTTTCAGGTTCTTTTACAAACAGCGGGTTCGCTTTGTGTTTTGTCCAGTTTATGCCGTTTGGGCTCGTGGCGTGGCATATCACATTCGGCTCATAGGTTTCCCCCGCCGAATACCACATCCTGTAAATTGCCTTTTGCCCGTCCCACAAAACGCACGGATTCATGACGGACATGTTTTCCCACGGCTGTTCGGGCACGAGCACCGGTTCGGCGCCGTACCTTTTCAGCCCGGTTTCGCCGCCGTCCGTATCGGAAAAAGCGTAGCCGATCCAGCTGTTGCCGTGGGCCTGGCCGGTGTACCAGATGTGCAGCCTGCCGTCTTTTTCGACAACCGCGCACCGGTTTATATCGTCTTCCCAGCCGGTCGCCGGTTCGGGCCCGAGCACTATAGAGGGTTTTGTCCAGTTTATGCCGTCGTCGCTTTTGATACAGGCCAGCGATTTTTTCGGCCGCCATGAAAAATACATTTTATACCGAAAACCGCAATTTTGCCCGGGCAGCACGATCGCGTCAAAGCAGGTGCCCGTTTCTTTGCCGCCGAACACGGGATTTCCCGCGTATTTTTTCCAGCCTCCGTTTGTCGGGGGATACTTTGTCAAATCAGCCATCAAACCCGCCTTTGTCATAACTGTATTTTTGTATTTCGTCGTACACCGCCGTCAGGTTTTCATAGGGCACATCCGGATTGATCGTATTGGAAGTCATAAACACCAGATCGGCTTCGTCCCTGCATAAATCGGCCGCATATCTGACCCTTTCGCGCAGTTTTTCCGGAGAGAGCACCGGAAGTTCCGTCGTGACGGCCAGGGGGCCGAAAATCAGCATTTTTTCGCCGTCTCTCGTGCGGAGTTTGATCAGATCCTCGATTTGCATGCCGCATTCCGGCTGAAATCCCTGAAAACCCGCAATTCCGCACTCGAGCAGCATCGGAATAAGCGCCCTGACGTCGCCGTCGGAATGCCAGACGGGCCTGCAACCGGCTTCCAAAAGCGGTTCCAGCCCGTAAGCGAGCGCGGGCGCGTAATGCTCGCGCATAAAATCGACGGAAATCATAGGCCCCCTCTGCGTGCATATGTCTTCCCCCAGCAGCAGCGCCTTCGGAAAAAGCCCTTCGCGGATTGCCTTCGCCACCATATTGGACAGACAGCGCCCGTACGCGCCCCCGATCTCAAAAAGTTTGGCGGCCAAATCGGGCCTCAAGCCGAAAAGCAGGAAAAAATTTTCATATCCGAAATCGCCGTACCAGCTCGCTCTGGCCCCCGCTCCCCAACAGGCGGGCATATACACCATATCGCCGCATTCCGCCTGCGTTCTGATCAAATCCTCGCGGTAAGCCGCGTATGAGGCCTCAAAATTGAAATTTTTTTCGTATTGTCCGGCATTCGGCATCTCCTCGATCTGGCGCACCGTTTCTTCGAAGGATATGCCTTTGTCCGCCTTTAGGTAGCTGTTTGAGTCCACGCAGCGGTACACGTCCACGCTGCCCGTGGTGAAAATGGCGATCAAGCCGTCCATTTCGAGTTTTTTATACGCATCCAGCGCCACGCGCCGCGGATTTTCGCCGTATTGTTTTGCCGTGGACCCGGTGATTTTCAAAAGCAGTTCCGGCGCGGCGATCCAGCCCCCCAGCACCGGCGGCCGGTCGGGCAGTTTTCCCCCGAACACGGCGTCCAAGCGTTTTTTCTTTTCCATCATAAAATGATTTCCCCCACTATCGTTTTGTAATCAGGTATTATAGTCATTATACAGCAAAAATATTTTCCTGTCAACAAAAATTACAGCTGACAATTGGCGAACCAAGTCAATTCAAAAATTTTTTTCAAAAAAGCGAAAAAACCCCTTGACAAATCTTTAATACAGGTGTATTATATAATTAATACAATCGTATTAAATTGAAAAGGGGCAATGTTGATATGCAAAAAATAAAAAAACTGCCGGACGCGGAGTTCGAAATCATGAAAGTGGTTTGGGCGAACGAACCGCCCATCACCACAAGCCTTATCATGCAGAAATTGGGAAATGAAAAAGAGTGGCTGATTCAAAGCGTGGTCACGCTCATGTCGCGTTTGGTCGACCGCGGATTTTTGCGGACTGAAAAAGCGGGCAAAGAACGCTTTTATTATCCAACCGTGGAGCGCAAAGCCTATCTCAAATTTGAAACAGGCATGTTCATTAAGCAATACCACGAAAATTCATTTATCAACCTTGTCAATACGCTCAATGAAGACAAAGCTTTAAGCGACAAAGATATCGATGATTTGTTTAAGTGGGTTCAGGAAAGGAAAGGTTAGAAATGCGTACATTGATAATTACCCTGATCGAGTGTTCGGCGGTAATGTCCGCGCTTACGCTTTTGTATATGCTGTCAAACCGGATTTTGGCGAAGCGGTACGCCGAAAAATGGCGGTATTACGCGTGGCTGATCATCGTGGTCGGGCTCATAATACCCATCCGCCCGAATTTCGGAAACGCCGCAATTACAATAGAGGCGCCGGAGAGATTGGCGATGCCCGTCATCGAGCCCGGCGGCCGGGAGCGGCTTGGCAATCCATACGGTTCATACGATGAATTTATGATAAACCCAAATTACAGTATGGACTCCGGTATTGAAAACAAACCTGCCGATTCTACCGGGTCTGCCGGTGAAGTTATCGAACCCGTCGAAAAATTTGAAATCACCGGGATATTTACAAATATCCTGTCAAGCATATCGTGGTGGGACGTCGCGGCGATTGTATGGTTTTTCGGAATGGCTGTGTTTGTTGCGTATCAGATAGTCAAACATCTGCGTTTTATGAAAGTGGCAAACCGCTGGCGCGAAAAAGTCGAGGACGAGCAAACGGAAGCGTTGTTTCGGGATTTGAAAGCGGAGATGAAGATAACCGGACATATCGATTTACAGCTGTGCCCGTGCGTGGCAAGCCCTATGCTCGTCGGATTTGTCAGGCCCCGGATATTGCTGCCGGAAACAAATTTTGCGCAGGATGAGCTCCGGCTTATCGTCAAGCACGAATTGGTTCACTACAAGCGCAAAGATGTATTATACAGACTTTTGCTGCTCGCGGCCACGGCCATACACTGGTTCAACCCTGTCGTCCATTTATTGGCGAAAGTGGTTGACATGGGGTGCGAAGTATCGTGCGACGACGAGGTAGTCAAAGGCACAGACCTTGAAACGCGCCGGTATTACAGCAATACCATACTCGGCGTGGTAAAATATCAGACAAAATTGAAAACATTATTGTCGACACATTTAAACAATGGCAAAAAGACCATAAAAAAACGGTTATCCTCCATAATGGACACGGGGCGTAAACGGGGAGGCTTCATCATCGCGTGCATTATCGTGGCCGCCGTACTTGGAACAGGACTGATTATTGCGGTAAACACGAACAAGCCGCTCGAAGACACGCCGAAAAAAGAAAAAATATTGCAAATTGACGAACAGGGCAACGAAGTGCAGATCAATGCCCTAAAACAGTTGCCCGAAACGGACAAACTTGTGCTCTGGCGAAATTTTTTAAATAAAAGTTTGCTTGACCCTGCGGTAAAAGTGTTCAAGCGTATATACCCCGATGTGGAAATCGAAATACGCGACTTTGAGGATTACTGGGAATATGCCGCGCTTCTGCAAACTGAAATTCCTGCCGGAGGCGGGCCTGATTTGCATTTTTCGGACACATATGATTTTCCCGATATGTATAAAGTGATGGATAGTGACGCGTTTTACGACTTGAATAACTTAATCGAAAATGACAAAGCTTTTGATTTGGACGACTACAACAAAATAGTTTTGGACGCCGGAGTATACAAGGGCAAGCGGTATATCATGCCGCTAACCTACATGACAAATTCGATAGTCACGACCAAAGAGGCGCTGACGGCGGCTGAAATGGACATGGAGAAACTAAAGTCATTTGACGGATACACGGGGGAGATAAAGAAATATTTGGAAAAATACGATTCGACGAAGTTTGTATACAATGAGCAGCAGCAATATCCCTATATGTTTTTTCCGTGGTGCGGAGTCGAGCTGATAGATTACGAAAACAAGGCGGTGATTACAGATGAAAAAAACTTCAAAAAATTGATGGAGGCGTACAAGGACATATATAAGCAGGACCAGGAATCCGCAGATTTCTATTCCAATAATGACGAAGTAAACGGCCTGATGAACAACGAGTTTGTATTTCACAAAAATATTGTTTGGGACTGGCAAATGCAAGTGTTCGCCTCTTTGCAGGGACATGGTTACACGCCGGTATATTTCCCGTTTCCGAACGTGACCGGCGGAAATACCGCCCAGGCATTCAATATAGCCGCCATTTTGAACGCATCGCCGAACAAATTAAACGCATACAGGTTTTTGAAGATACTGCTGTCCGAAGAAATACAGGGTAGCACGCCGCAGACAAACGGCGTTTATTTTGTAAATCTTCCCGTGCTGAAAGAAGCGGTCGATATACAAATCGACAGCCACATGGAAATTATGAGCAAATCGGGATACAATGGACATAGATTCATTATCTCCGAGGAAATCATGCGGGAATTTGTCGATATGTCAACGGATGTAGATTTTTGCCGTTTGTCTGCAGTTACTCCGATGGAGCAGGTGTTGGGAAATTACATGATGCCGTATTTCAAGGGCGAGGACACATACGAAAATTGCCTCGGCAAAGCGCGGAATTATCTGGAATTATATGTAAGCGAATAGAACGGGGGAATATTTATGCTGAAAAGTGATTTGCGCGAAGCGGGGTACGCCGAACAGGAAAAATACCCGAAAAAATCGGTGATCACCTCGATATGGGTGTTTTCGACATTTGCCATGATTGTGCTGGCTTTCGTCTTTGTGTTCTTGGCTAACGCATGGAAAATGGCGGAGGGCGCTTTCGCCGTTTTCGTCGACGAAGTGACTGTCTGGCTCAACCAAAGCTCAATTTTCCAGCAGTTGAGGTTTGTGGCGTACCTGCTTCTGTGGGCGCTCATACTGCTGACGCTGTTTTTCGTTACGAAGCTCGAAAAACAAACCGGACCGCAAAAAGCCCAAAGGCGGCCGGCAAAATACATACTGCGCGCGGTTTTGGCGCTTTTGACCCTCGCTGCGTCTTTCTACTTTCTGACGCTGCTCAGCGAGATGGCCGACCCGTACAACTACGATATGTACGGAGTCTCTGCCGCCGGCCTCTTCGAGTATATTGCATTCGTGCTCTCTCTCTTTGCGCCAAGCGATTTCATTGAGCCGATTGCCATTTTTATTTACCTGATTCTTTTGGAATTCATGTATCTGGCCGTGAAGCTCGCCGTGACCAGATTCGTGTGCCACGACAAAGAAAGCGGCATACAACTCAAAGTCCCCCAGGGCACGGCCATACCGACGTGCGCCTGCGGCGAGGCACTCAGCCTGCGGCATATTTTGACCGCGTATTTGGTCCCGTTTGTCTTCATTTACTCGCTCTTGATAGCCTCGTGCGCGGGCACCGACTCCATCAACAAACTCGTCTGCTACACGGTCATGGCCGTTTTCATGTCGTTTTTTCTGGCATACGACCTGACGCTCGTGCTGTACTCGGTATACCTGAAACTGCGGTACAAGCCGGACTATATTTCCATCAACCACCACATCTACGACGTGACCCTGTACAAAAAGTCCTATGTGACCCGCCTTACCCCAAAGAAGCGGAGCATCGACAGGAAAAAATGAAATAAAAATCACACTGTCAGATTTTCATATCCGGATTCGCCAGCAAGGCGGCCTTTAGGCCGCGGTAATAGCAAAATGTCGGGTAGGGTATGTCGGGGGGTATGAAGTGATCGATATACGGTATATACCCGCCTTCTTTTATAATCGGCTGCAGGCGCCTCAGTTCGCTTTTGACCCCTTCGTTTCCGCCCCCTGCGAGCGCGCGCTTGTCGACGCCCCCCGCCAGGGCCACGCCCGGAAACATTTTTCTGAGTTTCACGGGGTCGGAGCCCGCGGCTATCTCACAGGGGTATATGCCGTCCATTCCCGCCTTTTTTATTATCGGCACCATCTTTTCGATATTGCCGTCGCAGTCCATCATGATGAGCCGGACGCCGCCGGCCCTGAATATCTCCACGATTTTTTGATAGCGTTCCAGCATTTTTGATTCCATGAAAGCGGGCGAAACGAGCGGCCCCGACTTATATGCCATGTCCTCCCATACCTGGACAAAATCGATCCCCTGCACGCTCATTGCGCGCCTATACAGGATTTCCGCCATTTTTACGCGGTCGTCGAGTATCGCCTCGACGAGTTCCGGCTCGTCGTAGATCGCCGTGCAGTAATTTTCCAGACCCATTATTTCGCGCCCGAACCCGAACAGCCCGCAGAAGTTTATACCCCTGATCTCGTTGCGCATTGTCCTGGATGCGAGGTCTTTGTCGAAATCACCGGAATATCTTCCGGGGCTTTCGGGGTCCAGCAATTTTGAAATTTCTCTGTAGTCCGCCATCGTTTCGACGGGGAATTTGAAATACTGGGGTATCGAGGCGTTTTTGTAACCTCTTTTCAAGCGCATTCCGATGTTGCTTTCGATGATTTCCCATTCGGACGTGCTTTCGACGACGTGAAACTGCTGATCCGGGAAAAGCCTGTCGTTGATATGCATCCAGTCGCAGTTGAAACTTTTGTCCATGCGAAAATAGTCCGAAAAATGCCACAGGTTGTCAACCCACCACGGCATGCCCTCCGTCTTCCACCGCGCCAGGGTCTCCGGCCAGATTCCGAGCTCCATATCGGGAATTCTGTCCACTTTTTCAAATTTCATGCAACTGATAAAACGTTCGCGCTCATTCATTTGATTTTCTTCCTTTCTGTAATCTGTAATTACCCGGTGTGTTCCACCCTTTTTATAATCTGCTCCTGAAATGCGGGGGTCAGCTGTATAAAATACGCCGACTGCCCCGATATCCGCACGCATAAATCCTTATGCCTTTCGGGATGTTTCTGCGCGTCGAGCAGCGTTTCTTTTGAAATGCAGTTTATCTGCACTTCCATTCCGCCCTTATGGAAATACGAAATCAACAAATCGATCATTTTTTCGACGTCCCGCTCCGTGCTCATCACGGTGGGGCTGAATCTGGCGTTCACATTCAGCCCGCCCGACGACAGGGTGTGGTCAAAGGAAGTGGCCGAATTAAACAGCGCGGTCAGCCCTTTTGCCTCCCTGCCCATATCCCCCCCGAGCGTTCCCGCGGGGGCCTCGCCGTGCCGCCGCCCGTCGGGGGTCGCCGCGGTGGTGAAGGCGTGCGTCTCCGGGGCGTGAAAACCGAAATACTGCGGGGCGAACGCGTCGCCGAACACGTTTTTGTGTTTTGAGAATTCGTCGGCTATGACGTCGTATATGAATTTCGCGAGGCTGTCGGCTTCGGGTTCGTCGTTTCCGTATTTCGGGCACTTGTTGAGCAGGTACAGGCGCATATTTTCGTTTCCCTCAAAGTTGGTCCTGCACAGCTCCGCCAATTCTTCAAGTGTGAGCCTTTTGTCCTCGTACACGCATTTGCGAATCGCGGCAAGCGAATCCGCCGCGGTCACGAGGCTCGTGAAATTCGGGAAAGTCTGATTGTACAGCGCCCCCCCGTCGAGCAGCGCGCGCCCGCTTTCGATGCACCCCCGGGTCAGCGCCGAGCTCAGCGTGAGCATTATCTCGGGCCTGCGGCGCAGTATATTGTCGCTGCTTTTTACGCTGCAGCGCAGCAGATAACGCAGATATTTTTCATATGCATTCAAAAAATCCCCGAAATTTTCGTACTTTACCGGTATATCCTCCGGAAAATCCGCGCCTCCCCATTCCAGGGCCCCGAATGAAGTGTCCTCTATCATGGGTTTGCCTTTGTTTAAGAGCACCTCTATCGGTTTGGCGAGATTGTGGTAGGTGTGCGCGCATAAATTCTGCGACCTGCCCGCGGGGGATATCTCGACGCACTGGCACGAAACGTAGTCATAGGCGTGCTCCTCGGCGACGCCCGCGCGCATGAGGGCGGGGACCGCTGCTCTGTCGTTGAAAAATCCCGGGTGCGAAGTGCCCTCGCCTAAGCAAACGAGCGCCTTAAAAAGCAGCGAACGGGGCAGGTCGTCGGCGTATCTCAGCCATATCTGCGGCCCCCGCTGCCGCAGCGCCCTCACGCCGTCCAAGACAAAATAGCCAAGATCGCTGCAAAAGGGCAAACCGTCCGCGGTGCTGCCCGCGAGCACGATCGAATCGGCCTGCCCGTTCATTATATCCGAGCGCAGCATCAAAAGCTGAATCCAAAGGGCGGCTTCCTCCGGCGTGGTCAGTCCGGCGGCCAGATCGTTTTCATAAAACCCGTCCAACAGATAATCGACGCGCCCCAAGCTTATCCCGTGGCTCTCGACTATATTCATCGCGAAATGGAACAGCTGCAGCGACTGCATCGCCTCAAACAGCGTAGCGGGCGGCTCATACGGCACTTTGCCGAGGGCGTCGCGTATGCGGGAGAGCTCAAAGCGGCGGATCGGGTCGGCTTCTTCGGCGAGCAGCCTTTCGGCTTCGCCGCGGTAGCGTTTTGCATATATCAAAACGGCTTCCAGCGACAGGCGCATGGATTCGTAAAAGGCGCTTGCCGGCTTTTCGGCTATATCGCCGAGTATCCCCCGTATTCCCTTTTCCAAAAGGGTTTTGTAGTCGAGGGCTATATGTATATAGTTTCCCGAGCAGCTCGGAAGCCCGTCCAAATTGCGCCAGGCTTTGTCCGTCTCTTCTTTTGTGTGCGGGATCAGCGCGTAGGCGGCGAATAAATCCTGCGGCTCGATGGTCACCGGCACATGGCTCAGGGTGTGCTTGGCCACCATGCCGCCGCGGATATAGCCGTTTTGCTCGTCTGCAGTCGCCCTTATCGCCTCCGCTTTGAATTTATTTGACCGTATGCAGTTGTATATGCCGTAGCGTCCGTCTTTGTTTTCCCTGAACAGCCCGATGAACTCGTCGGTGCGCGGAAAATGGACGGGGGTCTGCGGGGGTGTGTAATCCGCGTTTTTGGGCCTCATAAAATCACTTCACTTTCCTTTAAATGTTTAAATGTTTCGGCGCAGAAAATTGGCCGTCAGGGCGTTGTATCGGTTCAAATCCTCCCAGTGGTGCGTATGCGCGTACCCTTCAAATACCGCGAGCTCCGAATTTTTGATGTTTTTATGCAGATAAGCGGAGCATTCCACCGGCGTAAATATATCCGCGCTGCCCGCAGTGATGAGGACCGGAGCGGTCACGGCGTTCAGGCTCTCGCGCGTGTCGTGGTTTTGGCAGGCTGACGCCTGCGACTCGAAAGCGTGACGGGGCATCGGCAGAAGGTCGTCTATGTTGTTTTGGATGCTTTCTTCTATGGCGCAAAAATCGCTTTCATAATATTTCGCCGAGTACAGCCAAAGCAAAAACATCCGAGAGAAATTCGCATAGGACATGTTGCCCCGCGTGATTTTCAGCATTTCGAAAACACTTTTCATGTAATTGCCGCAGAACGCCCACGAAGCCGTGATCACGCAGCCCTTTACGCGCGCGGCGTGATTGATCGCGATTTTCTGCGCAATCGCGCCCCCCATGGATATGCCGTTTATTTGAAACTCATCTATTCCGAGCGCGTCGGCCACGCTTATTGCATCGTCTGCCATTTGGTCTGTCCGGTAATCGCCGGCCGGCTTGCCGGATTCCCCCGCCCCGCGGTTGTCTATGGCTATACAGCGAAAATATTTTTTGTATTCGCCGATGTGTTTTTCCCAAAGGGACCCCGGCGCGCCCAGCCCCATAATCAAAAGCAGGGGCTCGCTGTTTTTGTATTCGTTGTACTCGGTGTAATTGATATTTATCCCATCGCTTGTTTTGACCAACGGCATAAAATTCTCCCCTCCCTATGTCATCGCCCAAATGACGCTGTTTAGTATGAGCTTGGAAAACATTTCGTCGTAAAACGACTGCGCCTGATGTCCCGGCGAAAGATAGACGACTTTCCCCGCGCCGAAAAGAAGCGTCCACGCGGCGGGCCAGTTTTGGCCGTCGTGCGAGTAGGTCATGAGCAGCTCGTGGGCGGCCAAATCGGCCAGAGCCAGCCTGTACGGTTCTTCAAAAACGGTAAAGGGCGAAATACCGTCCAGAATCGGGTGCGCGGCGTCTGTGGGAGCATATGTCAGATTGCAGGCTTCGGGGTGCTCTATAAAGCGCCCGCCCTGCAAAAATTCCATTTCGGGCGTCGAATTCATGATTATACCCGAGTGCAAAGTCAAAAGGGAACCCCCCGTGGCCACATAGGCCAATATCGCCCCCGCGGCCTGCCTCGTGCCTTTCGTCTGCCACGCATCCGCGTAATTTACAAGCAGCCCGTATTTTTTGCATTCGTCCGGCGTCAGGCGCGAGTAATCCTCCGTGAGGGTCACGTCGTAATCTTTGAGTATGGCTTCGAGCCTGTCGCCCACTTTCTTCAGCGGATGCCATTTGGCGGCTTCGTTGTCTCCGATTATCAGTATCTTGTCGTTCATATAAAAACACTTCTTTCTTTTGGATTAAATTTGTTTTTGCCGGTATAGTCAACAGCATACCACGTTTTTAAGAATAAATCAAGAGAAAATTTTGCGTTTTTAAGAAAAAATATATTAAAGCATATATTGAAATTTGGTTTTGGATATGGTATAATTACATTAAAAAATATGGGGATGATATTTATGTTTGGCACAAACGATACAAAGCGGCTGCGGGAGCTGGCCAAAAAGTGCGCCGAAACAGCGCAGTTGCCCGAAACCAAGGAAAAAATCGCGGCGTGGACGGCCCACAACAGGGGCGAGGGCTACCGCCCCATGGTGGTGGCGCATCTTGCCAACTGGAGCGGGCTCGGCCTGCCGCTTCAGTGCGAGGACCCTGCGGCGCAGTATTTCGAAGGCAAACTCCAGGGCTATATCGCCGCCCATGAGCTAATCGGCGACGATACGGTCGCCCCGCCCCACATACAGGTGCCAATCGTCGTGAATGTGCTCCCCTTCGGCACGCCGAGGCAGGCAAAGTACGCGGACGTCGGCCCGGGCTACCGCGTAATTCCCGTAATCAAAGATATAACGCGCGATCTCGACGCCCTGCCAAAGACAACTTGTTCATACGACGAAAAAGCTACTAAACGGCGTATCGATCAAATCGGCGAAGCGGTGGGTGACATACTGCCGGTCAGGATCATCAACGACACGAATATGTACAGATTCACGCCCACTTACTGGATAGTGGATTATATGAGCATGGAAAAGATGTACCTCGCCATGATTGAGGAACCCGAAGCCTTTTCGCGCCTTATGCAGATCGTCGAGCGGGATATGATCGGCTGCCTGCGGTGGCAGGAGCAAAACGGGCTGCTCTTTTTAAACAACGGCAACGACCATATAGGCAGCGGCGGTTACGGGTTTTCCGACGAGCTGCCCAAAAGGGAAATCAAAGACGGCCGGGTGCTGAGCGCCGATATATGGGGCCATGTGAACAGCCAGGAGAGCGTGGGGATCTCCCCGGCTATGTACAGAGAATTTGTGGCCCCGTGCTGCAGGCGCCTCGCTGAGCAGTTCGGGCTGCTCTATTACGGCTGCTGCGAGCCGGTGACTACCTTTTGGGACAGCATACAAACTTATCCCAACCTGAGAAAACTGTCCATATCGCCGTGGTGCGACGAAGCGCCCGTGGGGGAATTTTTATCCGGCACCAAAATCATCTACTCGCGCAAGCCCCTGCCCGACTTTCTGACCGGGCAGACGGAATTTCTGGCCGATGATTACCGCGAATACATCAAAAAAACCGCCCGCCTCACAAGAAACTGCAAAACCGAGTATATCATGCTGGACACATGCCTGATAAACGGCGACACGAGAAAGATCAGGCAGGCTGTGGATATCATCCGCCGCTGGGGCGCCTATGACTGAGGACGCGGTATATTTTTAAAATTTTAAAATTTAAAACAGCGGGGACAAAAAAAATGAGCTTGAAAGTCTATAATGTGCTGACAAGAAAAAAGCAGGAGTTTATCCCGGCCGAGCCGGGCAAAGTCAAGATGTACGCATGCGGCATAACCGCCTCCGGGGACGCGCATGTCGGCCACGCGCTGCAGGCGGTCGTCTTCGAGATGATCGCGAAATATCTTTCCCTTCAAGGGTATGAGGTCACCTATGTCAGAAACTACACGGACGTCGACGACAAAATCATCGACAGGGCGAAAGCGCAGAACACCGACCCCCTGAGCTACGCCCGGCATATAATAGAAAAAACGGACAGCGAGCTCGACGCCCTCGGCGTGGAGCGCCCCACGGTTGTATCAAATGCGACGGACTGCATGGCCGATATCATAGAGCTCATCTGCAGGCTGCAGCAAAAGGGCCACGCCTACAAAACAGACGACGGGGACGTTTTTTTCAGCGTCGCTTCATTTTTGGATTACGGGAGTTTCTCAAACAGGATCCTCGATGAAAGCATCCACGGCGTGAGAATCGAGCCGGATCCGGCCAAAAGGGATGAAAAAGATTTCGCCCTGTGGAAATCCGCCAAGGAAGGGGAAATAAGCTGGGACAGCCCCTGGGGCAAGGGCCGCCCGGGCTGGCATATAGAGTGCTCGGCGATGAGCATGAAATATTTGGGCGAGAGCTTGGATATACACGGCGGCGGCAGGGATCTGCTCTTTCCCCATCATGAAAACGAAATCGCGCAGTCCCAGGCCGCAAGCGGGAAACAGTTTGCAAGATACTGGCTGCACAACGGCCTTATAAAGGTCAACGGGCAGAAGATGAGCAAATCGCTGGGCAACGGCATACTTTTGCAGGATGTGCAAAAAATCTACAACAAGGACGTAATCAGGCTGACCCTGTTCCAAAACCATTACCGCTCTGACGTGAATATAACGGATGGCATGTTTGAACAATTCGAAAAAAAGGCGTACAACCTGTACAAAACATTCCGCGAAGTCGAATCCGGCGCGGCGGGCCTGACCCCCGACACGGGCTCCGCAATTTTCGGCGAGGTCAGCGGCAATTTTTGCAAAGCGATGGACAATGATTTCAACACCGCTTTGGCCATCGCGGATTTATTCCAGTATGCCTCGCTTTTGAAAAAATATGTCGCCGGCAAAAATTTCGGGGAGGCGTTGAATTTAAAAACCGCGGTAAAAAACATCTATTCGGTTATGGGCCTCTGCCAGATGGACCCGGCCGAGGCAATCAAAAAAACAAGGGAGAAGTATTTGGAAAAAAACGCCCTGACCGAAGAAAAAATATCAAAGCTTTTGGAACAGTGGCAAAAGTACAAATCGGAAAAAAACTACGGCGCCGCCGATGAGATAAGAAACTATCTTTCAAGCCGTTCCATCGAGGCAAAAGACGGCGAAGAAAACGCGGAATGGGATTTGATACTCGGCGGACGCTGAAAACACAGAGAAAGGGGAAAATATATATGCCGTTTGTATTCGAAGATGAAGCCAGGGTGAATATAAAAGTGGTCGGAATCGGAGGCGGAGGAAGCGCCGCCGTCAATCACATGATAAATTCAGATATCGGCGCACTCGGTTTCATAGATATAAACACCGACAAAACCGCACTGGAACTTTCAAATGCCCCGGTAAAAATTTGTATAGGCGAAAAGCCGAGAAAAGGTTACGACGAGTTGAATCTGTATACCGCAACGCAAGCCGTCCGGGAAAGCTCCGAAGAAATCGCCTCGGCATTGAGGGGCGCGGACATTGTCTTCATCACGGCCGGAATGGGCGGGGTGACCGGCGCGGCGGCGGCGCCGGTTGTCGCGAAAATAGCCAAATCTCAAAATATACTCACAATAGGAATCGTCACCACACCCTTTGCCTTCGAAGGAAAAAAGAGAGCCGAACAAGCCCAAAAAAATGTATCCGAACTGCGCAAAGCCGTCGATTCCCTGATAATTATTCCATGCGAAAAGCTCAGGGGCCCCTTGGGGGAAAAGGCAAGCGTCGCAAATTTATTCAAGGAAGCCGACGCGGCGCTGCAGCATGGGGTCGAATGCATAAAAACCGCGCTGAATGGAGATAATTATATAAATCTCGATCTCGTTGATATTGTTTCCGTAGTGAAAAACGGCGCGGAGGCGCGTATCGGAATAGGGTTTGGAAACGGCGGATCCAAAGCCGAAACCGCCGCCCGGACGCTTATTTCATCGCCTCTGCTCGAATCATCCCTCCAAAACGCCGAAAGCATGATAATGAAAATAAGCGTTTCGCCGGATACACCATTTGACGAAATTGAAGTTGCTTTAGCCGAAATAAAAGCCGAAGCGCCCCCGGAAGCGGACATAATCTGGTGCGCGGAAATCGATGAAATGCTTGACGAAGAAATAAATATCACCGCTATCGTGATTTGCGCCCCGATGCAAACCGCGGAAATTCAAAATTTTGACCATGGGAACCATGACGCTTTGGCATACGCGAAAAATTCGTTTGATATTGAGGCAAAGGCGATAATTGAAACCGGCGAAAACATGGACTGGCCGGCGTTTCTGCCGCTGTCGCGCTTTTGGCGAAAGCCGAACGCATAGCGGCAAGCGGCTGCGGCCATTCGGGCATCGCGTGCCGCCACTTCGCGCATTCGATGTGCTGCATCGAGCGCCCCGCGCGCTTTATTTCCCCGAGCGAAGCGGTCCACGGGGCCGCGGGGTTCATCGGGGAAGGCGACGTGCTCGTGGTCGCTTCGCGCGGCGGAAAAACTTCGGAGCTGATGCCGGTTATAGAGATAGCGAACAAAAAGAAAGCTTTTGTCATATCCGTCACCGAGAACACCTTTTCCCCGATGGCGATCGCAAGCGATGTGGTTTTGCCCATGAAAGTCCCCCGCGAGGCAGACCGTTACGACGCGCAGGGAACCAGCAGCTTTGCCGCGCTTTCCGCTGTGTTTGACGCGCTGCAGGTGGCGGTCATGGAAGAAACGGGGTATGACGGCAGCCGTTTCGCGCTTGTCCATCCCGGCGGAGCCGTGGGCCAGAGGCTGAATAATTTGCCATGATTTGGAAATTTTTGGAAATTTTTGGAAATTTAAAGAAAGGAAAAGAAATATGACGAACAAGGAACGATACAAAAGGACTCTTCTGTGCCAAAAAGCGGATCGCGCCCCGTATAATTTCTATTTCGGCCCCTGGGGTGAAACGCTCGCGCGGTGGCAAAAGGAGGGGCTCGGGGAAAACAACGGGGACTGGGTCTCGCCGTTCGGTTTTGACGCCGGGATATCGGTAGTTCCGGTAAATTACGGCCTGTGCCCGGGCTTCGAATACAAAGTGATCGAAAAAAAAGAATTTACGGCGATCATATCCGACCATTTCGGGGTTTTGCAGGAAGTCTCGCTCAGGGGGCCCACAATACCCAAATACCTGAAATTTCCGGTCACCTGCGTAAACGATTGGATAAAATACAAAAAAGAAAGGTTGGATCCCGACAGCCCCGGGCGCTTCGCGCCGAATTTCAAGGAAACTGCGGAAAGCCTCAACAAATACGACGGGCCGGTTCAGCTCAATTTATATCCCCACGGCGTTTTCGGGACCATTCGGGAATTGATGGGGCTCGAAAACCTGATGTTCGCCTTTTATGACGACCCGGAGCTCGTACATATGGTGATGGATGACCTCACCGATTTCTGGATTGCCATATACGAAAAAATCTGCAAAGAAGTACAAGCCGACATCATCCATATATGGGAAGATATGTCCGGAAAACAGGGGAGCCTCATCTCCCCCGCGCTCATGTATGAATTTATGGTGCCCAACTACCAAAAGATACGCAAATTCGCCGATCTCCACGGGATACACACGGTGATGCTCGATACTGACGGAAACGTCGACGACCTGATCGAGGTTTATATGGACGGCGGGATCAACGCCCTTATGCCCTTTGAAGTCAGGGCGGGGAGCGATATAGTCAGATACCGCAAAAAATACCCCTCGCTTTGTATCATGGGCGGGATCGACAAGATCGAAATAGCAAAAGGCCAAAAGGCAATCGACGCGGAGCTCAGACGCATAGAGCCCATGTTCGACTATCCGGGCTATCTGCCCGCTCTCGACCATCTGCCGCACCCCGATATCTCATGGGATGACTTCTGTTATTTCAACGAATCCCTCAAGAAACTCATTTTCAGCAAATCTTCGGATGTTATATAAACTTTAGTCCGCGACCTTGACGGGCAGCCCCGTTTTCATCGATTCGTTGCAGGCCAGAACCGCCGCGAGCGTTTTATACGCGTCGTCATACGGAGATCTGATCTTGGAGGGATCGCCGGATATGACCGCGTCGACAAAGGTCCGGTCGCACATGGTGCCCGCGTCGACATTCGATTTTATCCTTATGCCGGTTTCGTTTTCGTTTCTTTTCTGCATCCCGTCGCCTTTTACCACCCCGGCGATCTCCTCGGCGAGGTCGCCTTCGGTCAGGCCGTATATGGCGACATGGGAGAGCAGGAAATAATCGAGCCTTGACCGTCTTGTGCCCAGGGTCAGTTTCGAATCCCAGGAGGCCCCGTTTTGCGAATATGCCCCGGTCATCATGGTGCCGGATATGCCGCTCTTGAAGTTGAACACGCTCACGCTCGCGTCGTCCGTGTCATAGTTCGGCCATTCGGATTCCTTTATGAACCCGC
>WQXD01000021.1 GCA_009785015.1 Oscillospiraceae bacterium
TATGAAGACGGATCGCCCTTTAAAAACCTCGAAAGGGATCTGCATATATTGGTGACGGACCTGAGCATAGTCCCGAAAGAGCTGAACCACCCGAAGCTGTTTTTTGATGAAGTCAAATATTCGGAGGCTGAGTTATTGCGGTTCAAGGAAATCATAAGAGACAGATTTGTGTATAAGGACAGAGTTGTGCGCCAAGGCCTTGCGGGTATGTTCGTAGACACTAAAGGAAACAAAATAGATGTATTCCTTGTTGAAGGTTTCGATGCGGAGCAGATTTTTGAATTGGTTCCGAGAGATGCATGTTACATTTGGTTTGTCGAAGATGATGATATGCTTGAACGATGAACTACCTCGGTGAAAGTCCCTGCTTTGCTCTCCGTAAGTGTAGGGGCTTTCTTTTCGCCCTTGCAAGCGGCGGTAAAATTAATGGTAAATCTTTTCAAATTTTGCACGGAATACTACGCGAATTAAGAGAAACATATTGCATTTTTTTATTCAGAAATACTTGACGCTTTAATTTATATGTGGTAAAATAAGAATAATATGAAACCATAAAAAAGCAGGTGAAGAAAATGCCGGTGATAATGGGTATGCCAAAAATCGGGGTGAACATGACCGAAGCCACAATTTCCAAGTGGCTTATATCCGAAGGGGATCATATCGCCCCGGGACAACCTGTGCTCGAAGCCGAAACCGACAAACTGACTCAGGAGATCCCCTCCACCATGAGCGGAAGGGTCACAAAATTTCTCGCCTTTGAGGGCGACACAGTCGAAATACTGCAGCCGGTCGCCCTCGTGGAGCAGGACGGCGAACTTACGGAAAAAGCGAAAGATGAGCCGAAAATCACGCGAGGGGCGCGTACAAGAATTTCGCCGCTCGCGAAAAAAACCGCGAAACAGCTGGGGCTCGATTACACGCTCGTAAAGCCGGCCCGGGAAGGGGAGAGAATCTGCAAAGAGGACGTTTTGCGCTATGCGGGCCAAATCCAAATCTCCGCGCCCGCGCCCGCGCCCGAAAAGCCCGCGAATGAACCGGCCGCGCGGCCGGCGCCCGGCGTGAATTTGGGCGCTGCGGCGACCCTCGCGCTCCGCGCGGATATGACCGAATTTGTGAATTTGCGCGGCAAACTCGAGGCAGGCGGCAAAAACGCCGGATTTGCGGATATGCTCGCCCTTTATATTTCGCATGTGCGAAAAGATTTCCCCGAACTCGATTTGCGCGTGGATAACGGCGGCGCGCCCCACATTTCAAATCCCGGCATGTTTGAAATCGAATATTTCGCCCCCGCGGTAACGGCTCCGGGACAATGCGCGCTGGGAGTGGGAGCGGTGGTCAAAATTCCGGCGGTTATAAAAGACGCCGTAGAAATCCGCTCCGTGATGACTCTCGCGCTCTGTTTTGATACGAGCGTCGACGAAACGGCCGCGGCGCGGTTTCTGCAGAAATTGAAGCACGCGCTCGAAAATCCGGTTCTGATTTTTTGTTTTTGATAACAGGTGGTTAAAATAACAATATAACAAATTGAAAGGTGGTTAGAGTAAATTGTTTTCCGGAAAATGCGCAATTGTGACCGGGGCGGCAAAAGGAATCGGGTTTAAAACCGCCGCCACCCTGGCGGAGCGAGGGGCCGGCGTGATGATCTGCGACATCGACGCGCATGCCGCCGCCGAGGCTTCCGCCGCAATAAATAAAAACGGCGGAAAATCCGCCTTTATCGCCGCCGATGTTTCAAAGTCCGGCGATTTGGAACAAATGATCCAAACAACAGTTTCTGTTTTTGGAGGTATCGACATTTTGATAAACAACGCCGGGATACTGACCGCTTCGTCGGTTGAGCAGACCACGGAGCAGGAATGGGACCAAATCATGGCGGTCAACCTCAAGGGCGCCTTTTTCGCGATGCAGAAAGCGCTGCCCCACATGGGCAAAAACGCGGGAAAGGAAAACGGCAGGATCATAAACATCGCCTCCCTGGCGGGGCGCATGGGGGGCTATCAGAACAGCCCCGCATATGCCGCTTCAAAGGCGGGGCTCATAGGCGTGACCATGTGCGCCGCGCGAAGGCTCGCCCCTCTCGGAATAACAGTCAACGCGGTGGCCCCCGGGACCACCCAAACCGATATTATAAGCGCCTTCACCGAGGAAAAAATAAACAGCCTCAAGGCGGCGGTACCGCTCGGCAGGCTGGGACAGCCCGAGGACGTGGCGGAAGCAGTGGCGTTTTTGGCGTCTGAAGGCGCGAAATTCATCACCGGAGCGGTGATCGACGTAAACGGCGGAGCGTTCATGGGCTGAAAAATAAAGTGAAATTTTTGGAGGGAATTATACATATGAACGACAGAGAACGGTTTTTGCGCGTGATGCGCTATGAGCAGCCGGACAAGGTACCCCTGTGGAGTTTCGGGGCCTGGCCCGAAACCATGCAGAGATGGCAGTCGGAGGGTTACGGCCAAACCAAACCGCGCTTCGCGGAAAACAAGCGGGTCTGGGCGGGCGGCTGGTTTTTCCCCTGCCCCGGCTTTTCCCGCGAAATAATTTCCGAGGACGACAACACCGTAACCTATATCAACCACGAAGGCATACTTCTCCGCGAACAAAAAAACAACCCATATTCGTCCATGCCCCAGTTTATCAAATTTCCCGTCGAAACCCGGGAAGATTTCCGAAAATTCTGGAAAGAGCGCATGAATCCCGATTTGAAGCGCCGCATCGGGGAAAACTACGCCGCAGAGCTCGCCAAACACCGCGAACGCGATTACCCGCTCATCGTCGTGGCGGACCGCTGGGGCGGATTTTTCGGGCCTTTGAGAAATCTCATGGGTGTGGAAAACCTGTGTGTGGCCTTTTGCGACGACCCCGCCTTTGTCGAGGAAATGATGGACGCCAACGCCGATTTTATCATAGAAGTCATAGGGGAAATCTTAAATCACACCGATATCGACGTATTCGGTTTCTGGGAAGATATGGCCTACAAAACGGCGCCGCTCATATCTCCCGCAATGGTGAGAAAATTCATGCTGCCCAGGTACAGGCGCGTGGTGGACTACCTGCACTCGCGCGGGGTGGAATTCATATCGCTTGACAGCGACGGCGAAATGTCTTCGCTGATCCCGGTCTGGCTGGACAGCGGCATCAATATACTGTACCCCTTCGAGGTGCAGTGCGGCATGGACGTGCTGAAAGTGCGCCGCGAATACGGGCGCGAACTCGGGATTTGGTACGGCGTGGACAAGCGCTGCGCCGCGCAGGGCAAAGCCCAAATCGACGCCGAGCTTTCGCGCGTGGAACCCCTGGTGCGGGAGGGAGGGTATATACCCGGCCCGGACCATTCGTTCCCGCCCGACGTGTCATATGAAAATTATTGTTATTTCATGGAAAAATTGGCCGGAATATTATGAGATTATTGAGATTATGAGGGAGGAATTTTATGCATGATTTGAAATTCGCCTGCGCGGACTTCACTTTTCCGCTGCTTTCGCACGACGGCGCGCTGAAACTCATCTCGATTATGGGTTTCGACGGAGTGGATATCGGCATGTTTGAACAGAGGTCCCATCTGCAGCCTTCAAACCAGTTCGGCGCACTCTCCAAAAACGCGCGCATGCTCCGCGAAAAAACCGAAGCGCTGGGGCTTTTTGTGGCTGACGTGTTTTTGCAGACTGCGACAGATTTCAGAGAGTATGCTTCCAACCACCCCGACCGGGCGCGACGCGGCAAAATGCGCGAAATATTTTCGCAGTGCCTCGAATACACGGCCGAATGCGGCTGCCGCCATATGTCGGGGCTGCCGGGGGTATATTTCGACGAGCTCGGAACGGAAGGCTCATACCGTCTGTGCTGCGAGGAACTGGCGTACAGACGCGACGCGGCGGAAAGCTTCGGCGTCACGTTTTCCGTCGAGGCGCACATCGGCTCCATCGTACCCTGCCCGGAGTCCGCCCTGCAGCTCACCAAAGACGTGCCGAAACTGACTTTGACCTTGGATTTCACCCATTTCATCCGCGCCGGAACAGAAACCTTCAGAGCGCTGCCTCTTGTGGAGAAGGCTTCGCACTTCCACGCGCGGGGCGCGGCCCCCGGCAGGCTGCAGACGGTGTTCGCGGAAAATACGGTGGATTATGCCGCCATTGCCAAAGAGATGAAAAAAACGGGATACGATAAATCTATCGGCGTCGAGTACACCTGGCAGGAATGGGAAAACTGCAACCGCGTGGACAATGTTTCGGAATCGGTCCTGATGAAAAATTATTTGAAAAAACTGCTGTCGGAGGGTGTGTAAATTTATGAAAAAGCTCGATGGACAGGTGGCCTGGGTCAGCGGCGGCACGAAGGGCATAGGCGCGGCGGTGGCGGAATTGTTCGCTTCCGAGGGGGCGAAAGTGGCTTTCACGGGAAGAGACGAAAAAGGCGGGCGCCGCGTGGAAGAAAGAATCGCGCGGCAGGGGTTTGAGGCGATGTTTATCCCCTGTGAGGCAACCGATGAAGCACAGGTGAAAAATTCGATCGAAAAAACCGCGGCCGCGTTTAAAAAACTCGATATTTTGGTCAACAACGCCGGAATCGTAGATGTTCGGATGCTCCATGAATATTCATACGAAGAGTGGCGCAGGGTGCTTGACGTCAATGTGAGCTCCATGTTTTTGGCGTTCAAGCACGCGTTTTCGCATTTGTCGGCCGGGCCGAAAAGTTATGTGGTGAATATCGGCTCGATTTCGAGCTTTGTGGGTCAGGCGGGCACGCCCGCATATACCGCCTCAAAGGGGGCCGTGCTGCAGCTCTCGCGCTCCATCGGGCTCGACTACGCGAAATACGGGATACGCTGCAACTGCATCTGCCCCGGAATCACGGACACGCCCATGCTGCGCCAGCACTTAAACGCAAACCCCGATCCCGGGGCGCATCTCGAAAAACGCCTTAAAAGGGTGCCGCTGGGCACGATTTTATCGCCTGTGGATATCGCGAAATCCGCGCTGTATTTTTCATGCGAGGATTCGGCGGGGATAACGGCCACTTCCTTGGTGGTGGACGGCGGTTACCTCGCCTGCGCGGAATGGGACGGCGGCAGTTAAAATTTGAGGAGATATTTATGTTTGATTTTGACGAAACAAAGCGCGGCCCCGCAGACGATATAATCGACGGCCTCATCGAAAAGGTGACGGCGGCTTATCCGCCCTCGCGGCTCGAGCGCATAAAGGCCCAGTCCGCATACACATGGAACAGCAAAGAGGGCCAAAGCCGTGAAGCGAAACGGATTTCGTATGTGGTGACAAACTGGAACATACCCGAAGAGCCGCATATCCCTCCCGAAGCCCCCGACGTGCAAAAGGACATGATCAGAGAGCTGAAAATGATGCTGCACAATTCGGTCACGGACGACGAATACTTCCCCGGGTTTTCCTCCGGCTGCGAACAGGTCACGATCCCCTCGATGTTCGGCTGCGTCAAAGAGGGCATATCGGCCTCGGAACACGTGAAACCCGTGATAAAGTCCCCTTCGGACGTCTACTCGCTGCCAAAGGCCGAAATCCGCGAAGGGCACATGTGCCATGATATGCTGCAAAAAATGCGCTATAAGCACAAAAGGACAAAAGGACGGATACCGGTTTACATAACCGATATCCAGGGGCCCTTTTCATGCGCGGCGCAGATCTGGGGCATTGAGGATTTTCTGGGCAGCTTATACGAATACCCGAACGAAGCCCACCATCTGCTCTCGCTTTGCACCGGGGCGATTATACAATATTACCGCGCCATGTATGAAGCGGCGGGCGAAGAGCTGATACCGATACACTGCTTTCCCGTGATCTGGGTGCCCAAAGACTGCGGAGTGGCGGTCAGCGACGACTTTTTCGCGGTGGTCGGCCCGGGCACCGTAAAGGAATTCTCAGTGCCGTACCTTGAAAAAATAGGGGAGACTTTCGGAGGGGTCACCGCGCATACCTGCGGGAACATGAACCATTTGCCGCGTGTGATGAACGAAATGAAGACGCTGAAAGCCTTGAATTTCAGCGCCTCCGAAACGGATTTGGACAAATACGCGCGCGAATGCGACCCCAAAATAACCCTCTTGGTCCACAGGAGCGGCCTTTCGATTGGCGGGCTGCCCATGTTTGACACAATCGAGGAAGTCCTGCGCCACCGCGCAAACGTCCAGCGGACTTCGGGGGTAAAGGTTTTCGCGTCCCCGAACGGGACAGACGAGCCGCTCACAGAAGAAAATTTAAAACGCTGGGAGACCGCGGCCGGGATATAGCGGGCTTTACCTGGCTTTGACTATTCTCTCGGTGTCGGAAGCGATCACGAGTTCCTCATTTGTGGGTATGACATAGATTTTTACCGCGCTCCCGTCGGCGGAAATATCGACTGTGTCCTCCTTGGATTGTTTTACCGCCCTGTTTTTTTCCTTGTCCAGCGACGCGTTCAAAAATCCGAAACCGTCGAGCACGCATTCGCGCAGTTCGGCATTGTTTTCGCCGATTCCCGCAGTGAACACAATCGCGTCGAGTCCTTCCATCGCCGCCGCGTATGAGCCGATATGTTTTTTTATTCCGTAGCACAGTATATCAAAGGCGAGCTGCGCATTCTCGTTTCCCGCGTTTTTCGCGGCTTCGACCTCGCGCAAATCGCTCGAGACGCCGGAAACCCCGAGAAGCCCGCATTTTTTATTCATGAATTCGTTCATCTGAAAGGGGGTGAAACCCTCTTTTTCCATTATGGCGAGTACGATCGCGGGGTCTATCGAGCCGGTTCTGGAGCCCATGATGATGCCGTCCAAGGGCGTGTAGCCCATGCTGGTATCTATGCATTTTCCGCCTTTTACGGCGGATATCGAAGAGCCGTTGCCCAAATGGCAGGTCACGATTTTGGTCTTGTCCGGATCTTTGCCGATTGAGGCGAGTTTTTCATTGGCCAATGTCGAGACGTAGTAGTGCGAAGTCCCGTGGAACCCGTATTTCCTGATTTTATATTTTGTGAAATATTCCTGCGCTATGGGGTAAAAATACGCCTTCTTGGGCATGGTCTGGTGGAACGCCGTGTCGAAAACAAGCACCTGCGGCGTCTGCGGCATATATTCGAGGCATCCCCTGATGCCCATCAAATGGGGCTCCGTATGCAGCGGGGCCATGTCCCGGCAGCTTTCGAGATCTATTATCACACTTGCGGTGACGAGCGTCGAGCCGGTAAAATACGGGCCGCCGTGGACTATCCTGTGCCCTATGGCGTTTATTTCGTCCATGGATTTGATCACGCCGTGTTCTTCGTGCGTGAGGCTCTCCGCTAAGGATTTTATGGCCTCGGAATGCGTGGGCATGGGGTCGTCGGAGACGAAATCGGGCTTTCCGGGAACTTTGTGGATCAATTTTCCGTCGATGCCTATTCTTTCGCACAACCCCTTGGCGAGGAGTTCTTTAGTCCTCATGTCAAAAAGCTGATACTTTACGGACGAACTGCCCGCGTTTATTACCAATACGTACATTAATGAAAAAACCTCCGAAAATAATGATTTTATATTTTTTTACGCGAGAAAAACTCACATAACTGATATTATAACCTATAATCGATTTATTTACAACAGATATTGAAAATTTTTCCCCATATTTTTAAATTGCAAACGCTTGACTTTGATAATCGTATGTGATATAATATTTCAAGTCAAAATTATATAATGATAAATGATAAGAGGGGCGGGGGATATGAAAAAAAATATATTGGGAGAAACCGGGTTTGAAATAGGCGCGGTGGTTTTCAGCGGCCTGATAGCCTCGGGGGAACCCCCCGAAAACTGCGCGGAACATGTGTCATATGCAATCGACAGGGGAGTAAACTATTTCGATGTGGCCCCAAGCTACAAAAACGCGCAGGAAATTTTATCGCCTGCGCTCGCCCCGTACAGAAAAAACGCGTATCTCGCCTGCAAGAGCACAGTCAGAAGCTCGGCGATAAAAGACGAATTATATAACTCGCTCAGAGTTTTGAAAACCGATTTCTTCGACGTCTATCAGCTCCACGGACTGGCAAGCCAGTCCGACGTCGACGAAATTTTCTCCGGAAGGGGGGCGATGGAGGTTTTGATTCAGGCCAAAAAAGAGGGATATATCCGGCACATAGGCATAACCGCGCACAGCGAGGACGCGGCGATTCAGGCGCTCTCCTACTACGATTTCGCCACGGTTATGTTCCCCGTGAACTGGGCGCTTAATATGGACAAACAATTCGGCGACAAGCTTTTAAATATATGCAAGTACAAAAACAAGGGGATTTTGGCGATCAAGGCGCTCGCTCACCGGCTTTGGGCCGATGAAAACGAAAACAAAAGATTTCCGAATTCGTGGTGCAAGACCATATACGGCGACGACGCCTTTGCCAAAGCGGCGATAAAATACGCGCTGGCAAAAGGCGCGCACGCGATAGCGCCCCCCGGGAATTTTGAGCAGTTTTCATTTGCCGTGGAGCATATCGGCGAATGCGCCCTTTGCCCCCTGAATGCCGGCGACATGAAAATTTTGGAAAATGAACTCGAAAATGTAAAAGGCCGCCATATTTTTTAGTAAAATTGTATATTGTGAGGGAAAAAACAATGCCGGAAAATTATGACGACGAGCTTGAAATTCTGGAAAAAGAAGCGGAGGAAAAAGCGGCAAGGCAGCGGGAAATAAACGCGAAGAGAAAAAAAATCCTGGCGGCGGGCGCGCTTTTTGCGGCGGGCGCGCTCGCGCTTTTGGGGATTTTGCTTTTGATTTTGTCGGCGGTGGACGGCTGCACCAAAGACCGCGCCAAAGCGGAGCTCGAAAAGAGCATGACCAGAAGATACAATTACGTGGACCCCGATTATGAGCTCGACATTTTGAAAGACGACGGCTATCTGGCAAAGGACAGGAACATATGGTTCAATAACGGGACCCTGAAAACGGTAATCACGGAAGATAACCGCTCGACTTATTCGCCCGAAACGCAATTCATGTACGATGTGATAAATATCATAATAAAGGGCGACTACATAGCATACAACAATCTTTTCACCGCGGATTATTTACAAAACGCGGGGGACGACCTAAGGGAGCGCTTCACGATGCAGCAGCTCTTCCAGATAGAGTTCGAATATGAGAACTACTGGGAAGAGGGAAACACCGCCTATTCCGATATAACGCTCATCTACAGGATAAGAAACAACAACGGCACGTTCAGAAACGATCTCGATTACAACGACGACGGATATATTCCGGTGGTTTACCGGCTGTCCAAGGATCAAAACGGCGAAATAAAAGTGTGGGACCTTATGACGCATTACAAATACAGGTCGGGGCTTTATTGATCCCAAACCATCGCCTCGATTGCGTCGGCGGCCTCCGTGACGCCGAGCACATCGGGGGGAAACGTGTATTTGTTCAATGCGCCGTCGGTTTTCTGCTCGTTTTTCAGCATGACCATGAGTTCCGTGACCTGCGGGACGTCCAATCCCGCTTTTTTTATTTCCTCAAAGCGCGAAAACACCTGCTTGGGCGTGCCGTCCAAATATATTCCGCCTTCGTTTAACACTATGACCCTGTCGGCGAGCACGGCTTCGTCCATGTAGTGGGTGATCAGTATCACCGTCATGTTGTTTTCGGCGTTCAGGCGCCTTATGGTTTCGAGCACTTCCTTTCGCCCGGCGGGGTCGAGCATCGCGGTCGATTCGTCCAATATGAGCAGTTTGGGGTTCATCGCTATCACCCCCGCGATCGCTATGCGCTGTTTCTGGCCGCCGGAGAGTTTGTGGGGGGCGTGCAGCCTGTACTCCGACATGCCAACGAGCAAGAGCGCCTCGTCCACGCGCCTTCTTATCTCCGGCGGGTCGATGCCGAGGTTTTCGGGCCCGAAGGCCACGTCCTCCTCGACGATGGTCGCCACAAGCTGATTGTCGGGGTTCTGGAACACCATCCCCGCAACGCGTCTCACCTCATTTGTGTTTTCCTGGGATGAGGCGTCTAAGCCGTCTATGAATATTTGGCCTTTTGTCGGGGATAAAATCATGTTCATGAGCTTGGCGAGGGTGGATTTCCCCGAGCCGTTGTGCCCTAAAACGACCACGAACGAACCTTCGCTTATCTCCAAGCTTATATCCTTCAGCACATAATCCGGTTCTGTTCCGGGGGAATCGGGGACATTGTAGGCGAAAAAAAGGTTTTCGGCTTTGACCAGCGGAAACGCTCTATCGGCGCTCATATTTTTTTGCCTATATACGTGCCCTCGATTTTGCCGTCCAATATATCGTATAAAATCTCGGGGTTTTTGGCGTTCGCGATCACCATCGGCGTGTTGTTTTCGGCGAGTATCCGCGCTGCCCGGAGCTTTGTCACGAAACCGCCGGTTCCCCTTTCGCTGCCCGCCCCGCCCGCATATGCCATGACCTCAGGGGTGAGCTCGGTTACGAGATGGATGAGTTTCGCGTCGCTGTGTTCCGACGGGTTTTTGTCGTACAGCCCGTTTTGATCCGAAAGGTTTATCACCAGATCCGCCCCGCACAGTATCGAGACATGCGCCGAAAGCATGTCGTTTCCCGAAAATTTCAATTCGTCGCTTGAAACCGTGTCGTTTTCGTTGACTATGGGCACGCAGCCCATTTTTATCAGTATACAGAAGGTCTCTTCGGCTTCCTTTCTCCTGATTTCGTTTTCGACTACGTCGCGGGTCAGAAGTATCTGGGCGATATTTAGGCCAAATGAGGAAAAAAAGCGGTTGTATATATTCATGAGCTCAGCCTGGCCCACCGCAGCGGCGGCCTTTTTGTCCCCGATTTTCTCGAGGGGAATCTTCAGGCCGAGTTTTCCCGCTCCCGCGGAAACCGCCCCCGAGCTCACAAGTATGAGCTCCTTTCCCGCATTTGAAAGATCGGATATCGCCGTAACCAAGCCCGCTATTCTTTTCAGATTCAATTTGCCTGTTTTATGGGTCAGGCTCGAAGAGCCGATTTTGACCACGATCCGTTTTGATTTTTTTATGTTCTCCACAAATATGTGGCTTACTGGTATATCCATTTTATCTCTCCCGAAAAATGATTTCAGATATAATTTCAGATTTTTGGCAAAAATTAAAAAAAAGCCTTTATTAATCCGATTGAATGTAGTATAATATATTATACACGAAACGACCGCTCAATAGTTTAAGAAAATATTAACAGCGCAAAAAAAGAAAGGAAAGATTTATCGATGAAAAACAAAATTACAGTCGAGCTTTGCGACAAAGAATACGCGCTCCTGTCCGAAGAAAACGAAGAATATGTGAAATCGCTGGCAATTGAGATAAACCAGATGGTGGAAAAAACGGCTTATTCGAATCTGAGAATATCGAAAGCCGACGCCACCGTTTTGACTTGTCTCGATTTATGCGACAGAAACAGGAAACTCACCAACAACAACGACAATATGAGAAAACAGATCACCATGTATGTAGATGAGATCGCCAGCCTCAACAAAAAACTTTTGGCGTACGAACGGCAGAAACCGGGCAAATTCCCCAAAAATACGGACGCCGGGGATGAAACCGAGGCAAAGGACGCGGCCGGGCCGCAGGAAGGGGAAAAAAGCCAATGATCAATTTGGAAGAATATATCGCAGAGCTCTGCGGCAACGCGAGGGCCGCCTCATACGGGCTCGCGCAGTCTTCGCCGACCCGGCGAAACGACGCGCTGAAGATATTGTCGGACAAATTGCAAAAACCGGAAGCCGTCGCGCATATAATCGAACAAAACAGGCTCGACGTCTCACAAGCCCAAAAAAACAATATCGCCCCCGCCATGATCGACCGACTCAGCCTCGATGAAACCAAGATAAAAAATATCGCCCTGGCCCTGCTCAAAGTTATAAGCCTGCCCGACCCGCTCGGCAGGGGCGAGAGCTGGACCCGGCCGAACGGCCTCGTGATTCGGCGCGTCAGCGTGCCGCTCGGGGTTGTCGGCGTAATCTATGAGTCCCGCCCCAATGTGACCGCCGACGCGGCCGCTTTGTGCGTAAAATCGGGCAATGCGGTGATTTTGCGCGGCGGAAAGGAAGCCATAAAATCAAACCTCGCCGTGACCGAATTCATCCGGCAGTCCGCAAAAGAAGCGGGCTTGGATGAAAACTGCGCGCAGCTTGTCGGGGATATATCCCGCGAGAGCGCGGAGATATTGATGAAGCAGCACGGCAAAATCGATCTGCTCATCCCGAGGGGCGGAGCCTCGCTGATTGCCGCGGTGGCCGAAAATTCGAAAATCCCCGTCATCGAAACCGGAGTGGGCAACTGCCATATATATGTGGATTACAACGCGGACTTCGAGATGGCGGCCAATATAATCATGCGCTCGAAGGCGAGGCCCTCGGTTTGCAACGCGGTGGAGACCGTGCTCGTCTCGGAGAAGGTCTATAAGGAATTTTTGCCTGTTATGAAGCGCCGGCTGGATGAGCAAAACACCGAAATCAGGGGCTGCGAAAAGACGCTCGAGGTGCTGCATGACGCGCTTTTTGCCACGGAAGAGGATTATTTCGCGGAATATTTGGATTTTGTGCTGGCGGTAAAAGTGGTGGCCGGCGTGGATGAGGCCATCGCGCATATAAACAAATACAACACGAAGCACAGCGAAGCGATAATAACAAACGATATGGGCAACGCGCGGAAATTTCAGGCGAAAGTGGACGCCGTGGCGGTCTATGCGAATGTCTCGACCAGATTCACCGACGGCGAGGAATTCGGCTTCGGGGCGGAAATCGGCATATCCACTTCAAAGCTGCACGCCAGGGGCCCCGTGGGTGCACACGAACTCACCACAGTGAAATATTTGATCGAAGGCGACGGCCAGGTCAGATAAAAGCTGTTTTGTTTGCGCTTTACCTTTTCTTTCTGTCCAAAAGCAGCTTGGCCAGAAGCTCGCCTGCGGAGGCGCTGCCCTGCTCGGAAATCATGCGCGGCAAGGCCAAATAAACCACGGCGAACCTGAGTATCGCGGTTAGGGCGAATATATAATTGTATCTTGTCATCTTCGCGCCCAGCAGCACTATATCCATTTGCTCGAGCACTGAAAACACGTTGTCCAAAAGCCAGCCGCCCGCGGCGTTTCCCAGCCCCACTCCCACCATCTGCGTCATCGTGAAATAAAAGGCGATGTACATCGAACGGTTGAGCGGCGGCGCGTGGCCGAGCATTATATTGTTGGCCCCTATATCAAACCCGGAAAAAAGGCACCCCTGGAGCAGCATGATCAAAACGATCAGCACTCCGGACGCCGCGCTGTTCGAGGTGAATATCCACAGAAACGGCGCAACGCACAATATGCCGTTCGTCATCTGCATCACGGCTTTGTTGCCGTGGGCGTCGATTGCCTGCCCCCAGCGCTTCACTATGAGTATCGAGCACACATTGGGCAGTATCTGCACCAAAACCGTGATGAGAGTGTTGGAAAAAAACAGGGTGTTTCTCAAATACACCAAATAGAACGGCGTGGACAGACTGCATGAAAAAAACCAGAGCGTCATGAAGAGCGCGAATTTCATGTATTTTTTGTTTTTGAGCACGTCGGAGGCCATCTTGGAGAACTTTTCGCCGCCTCCCGGCGCCGGTCCCGCCATCGGCGGGAATTTCACCTGCAGAAAACACAAAATATCCAAAGTGCCCATCGCGGCCGAAAGCGCGAATACGAAAGCATAGGAGGAAAACCCCGAAAACGTATCCAGAAACCAGGCGGTCAATATCCCGCCCGCCACTCCGAACATGGTGGTGATGCGGCTCCTGACGGCGAAATAGCTCCCGCGTATGTTCATGGGCACCAAATCGGCCGCCAGCGAAAAAAAGCTCACGTTGACAAAAGGGACCAACAGCGCGGAAATCATCAAAAACAGCGAGGCCATCCATATGCGCAGCCCATACGGGCTCATCGGAATAAAAAACGGCACGCAGCCGAAAGGCAGCCAGCTCATGCGCTGGATTATGCCGCAAGCCAGAAACAGCGTCCTGCGTTTGCGGGTGCGTTCGAGTATATATGAGGCCAGAAGCTGCATGGGGGCGGCGAGCGGCCCTATGGCGCATAAGAGCCCGAAAGTGAAATCGTCGGCCCCGAGCTCTTTTAAATATCCGGTCATCGAGACGCCGCCGTTGATGTTAAAGGATATCGTGCCGAAAGCCACGGCAAATATCACGAGTTTAAGCGATTTTATCGTCTCGGCCCCGAGCCCTGCCTCGTCGAACAGTTCAAGGCGGAAATTTATTTTTTTCAAATGCGCCGTTTCCTATTCTATGATTTTTGTTGTATTTTACATTTTTTACATTTTTTACAATTCGGATAAAGTTAATCTATATATTTCTGGTATTTTAAAATAAACAATAATTTTATATTTGGAGGTAATGGAAATGATCAGAGCTTTGGTTTGGTGCGAAAACATCCAAAACAAAACCCAGCAGGACGTAATATCGACCTATCCCGAGGGCATGCACAACACAATCGCGGAATTTTTGGCGAAGGATCCGAACATTTCAGTCACAACCGCGACTCTCGACGATCCGGACTGCGGCATAACCGAGCAGGGGCTCGCGGAAACAGACGTGGTTTTATGGTGGGGGCACGTGGGCCACGGGAAGGTGCCCGACGAAACCGTCGAAATGCTCTACAAGAACGTCGTGGGGAGAGGAATGGGCATAATATGCCTGCATTCGTCGCACTACGCGAAAATATTCAAGCGCCTGATGGGCACCTCGTGCAGCCTGCAGATCCCGCCTCCCGGACACGGCGCGGAAAAGCTGTGGACGCTTTTACCGGGTCACCCGATCGCGGCGGGCATACCGAACCCGGTGGAAATCGGGATTGAGGAATGCTACAACGAATATTTCGACATCCCCCAACCCGACGAATTGGTTTTCAACGCGGCGTTTGCCAATTGCGGCTCTTTCCGGGGCGGAGCGGCGTATCACCGCGGGCGCGGCAAGGTGTTCTACTTCCAGCCCGGACACGAAACCTACCCGATCTACCGCCAGAAAGAGATACAGGACATAATACTCAACGCGGTTTATTGGGCCGTAAACAAAACCCGGGGGCAGTAAAGGCCCCTAAGTGATCTCATAGATCGCGCTGTCCGCGGTGGAAAGGCTGCGGGTTTTGCCTCCCGGCAGGACAAATTCCCTTTCGACGGGTTCGGGGGAAGCTGTGTAATTGAGCACCAACAGCCCGTTTTCCCGGGCCGCCGTGTATATCCCGTCTATTTTGCCGTCGTGGACCGTCACGCCGCGCGCGGATAAAAATTCGGTCATCGGGTCAAAAACGTCCTTTTGCAGTTCCGCGATTTTTTCGGGCGACCCGGCGTCGAACTTGAACACGGAGAGCGTGCCCGTGGCCTCGCTTTGCCCGATTTTTCCGCCCAGCCGCAGCGTACAGCCTTTGCCGAGGTTTCGCCCGTTTTCGCCGAAGAGCTCCGGGAGCCAGTCGCTGTCGTCTTCCAGGGCGCCCAGCTCGGTTATGTTGATTCCGATCAGAAGCCCTCCGCCGGATACAAAATCGCGGACCGCTTCGAGGGTTTTGGCGCGGTAGCGGCCGTGCAAGGCGACAATCAGCGCTTTTGGGCCGTGGGGTTTTTGCAGTATGCCGTCTTCAATGGTCAGGTCGCAGACAAACATATAGTCGGTGTAATCGCGCAGCAGGCTGCATACGGCGCTGTTTTCGCCGCGCCGCGCGGGAGAGAGCACCATCGGCGTATCGGGGTACAGATAGGCGATATCCCTTTTTATGGGCGTATTTTTATATACGCCTATATTTTTTATGAAATTTTCGCACTTGGCGGCTTCGCCCAGCACGTTTGAGCTGTAGTAGTGCAGCCCTTTGGCGTTGGTGGCCGCCGCGTTGTATATGCGGCATACCGCCCCGCGCTCGGTGACCTGGCCCGCGGGCTCGAAGCTGTAATAGGCGTCATAGAAAGTGCCCGCTGAGGAAACCCAGTTTGTGACCGTAAAATTATTGCCGTAATTCGACGCTTCATTTGTTATGCGCACGCCGCCGCCCACGGAGGCGCATTCTTTGCACTGGGCGGCGAACTCCGCCGCGTGCCAGGCGACTGCGTCCCCTCCGGTGCACATGTAGAGCTCGGTTTCCGGGAAATAGCGGCGCGCGGTCTCCATCCAGAATTTCACGTATTCGGTCATCGAATTTCTGTACCAGTCCACGAAATCGACCCATCTGCGGCGCTTTGGCACGGTGTCGGCTGTGAACTGTCCGGCGGATGTGTGTTCGTCGATGCGGAAATTTTGGGGCGGGCTTTCCACTGGCGGAAATTCCAGATCCTCAAAGCTGACAAAAGAGGTGCCCCAGCACTCGTTCAAAGTTTCGACCGAACCGAATTTTCGGCCCATCTTTTCCTTGAAATCGGCCCTGGCGTACGGGTCGTTGCACCAGTATCCGCCGTGCGCGTGATAGAGTCCGGCGATCTGCGTGGGCCAGTTGCCGTGCCAGTCGGACACGATTGATTCGCCGAAGTCGCCCGTTATGCCGAACAGTATGCCCTCGAAAACGGAGTGGTCATGGTAGTGTTCTGCGAATTTTTTTATGAAGCGTTCGATGTATTTATAGAAACCCTTGTCGAAATGGGACTGTATCAAAGTTTCCATGTTGTGCTCGAGGCAGCGGTGGCCGCAGTGGTCTTTTCCCGCGCGGTACCAGTCGGGCAGCGCGTAAGCCGGGCCCGCGATCACAAACGGGAGCCATTTGAGGTTTGCCGCCTTGATTTTTTCGAGTTCCGCGTCCCAGCGCGAAAAGTCCCATTGGCCCTCGCCCTCGTTTTCGCAGGTCTCCCAGGTGACATACTGCTCCACCGAAGTAAAGCCCAAATTGTATAGCTCGGAGAGCAGGCCCGGGTCCGCGCCGCCGATGCCGCAGCAGAGTTCTTTGTCCGGGGGCAGGCAAACCTGCTTTTGCTTGAGCATCGCTTTCCAGTCCGCAGACCCGCCCGCAAATTCAAACTCCACTTTTTTCTTATGCTCGGCGCCCTCAATGTCCCTTACGCACCGAAATCCCACAGCCATGTTCCCTCCGCCGCCAAGTATCTGCCTGCGGCGCGAAATGCGCAGGTCGCCGGGCGGATTGTGATAACTGCCCCCGCGGCACACCTTCGAGCCGCCCCAGCCGTCCTTGAAGCGCTCGGTGTCCTTTATCATATCGTCATAGCCGAAAAACCAGTCCTCAGTCCATTCCCAGACGTTGCCCGCCATATCGAACAGCCCGTATCCGTTGGGCGCGTAGCTTCCCACGGGGGAACTGTAGGCAAATCCGTCCGAAACCGCGAAATCGCGCCATTGATAATCGCTGGAGCAGTCCGCGTAATTGCATTTTTTCCCGTCGAAATCATCCCCCCAGGGATAGTTCGGCGCCTTTAATCCGCCCGCCGCCGCGAATTCCCATTCCTCCTCGGAAGGCAGGCGTTTTTTTGCCCATTTGGCGTAGGCGTCCGCTTCCCCCCAGCTTATATTCACCACGGGATAGTCGGGGTAATTTTTAAAATAGCCGCGCATGACGGGCCAGCGCGGGTCTGCGGGATAACCGCGGCCGACGGCGTCGCAGTATTTTTTGAATTCGGCGTTCGTGACCGGATAGAGGTCCATATAAAACGGGGGGAGTTCCACCGCGTGCAGCGGCAGCTCCTCGCCGTACCCTTTATTTGAGCCCATCGTGAAAGTGCCTCCAGGGATATACGCCATTTTTTCATCGGTGCTCATAAATCATCATCCTTTCGGTTTTTCGACAGTTTTCGATAAAATTTCCGGTTTCTAAGCCTGATGTTTCGCGATTTCGGCGCGTTTTCGCTGCAGCATGCCGCCGATCACGCTTATATAAAACTGAACGTCGAGCATTTCATGGATCAACGGCTCGACCCGGTACAGATAATCTTTGACCACCTGCCAGCGCTCATCCAATTTTTCGATGCGGCCCCTCGCGGTTTCCCCGTAAATTTCCGCCAGGTACAGGCATATCTGCGCATGTATGACAAGCGCCTCCCACAGTTTTTTGCGGCAGGGGTCCGCCTCGTTTGCCGCCTTGTATATTATAAGCGGCATCATTTCGTTTACCGCGGCGGGTATCTGGGCGAATTTTTTCGCGTTGTCCTCGCTTACCGCCGGCTTTTCCCCGCGCAGGTATGAGGTGTCGCACAGCTCGGTGAGCGTTTTGAAATACCGGTGCATTTTCGCCCCGTGCTCTCCGAAAGCGTCCGAATAGTAGCGCGCGGCGACCTCCTCGAACGATTTTGTTTTGTCCCACAAAGCGGCGGCCATGGCGTTCATGGCGAGCCCGGTCGGGAAAAAGGCGCGCTGCAGCTGGCAGCTCATCATGCCGTTCAGTTTCATTTCTCCGAGATTTTTCATATCTTCAAACAATATCCGCGCCGTGTGGCAGCCGCCCAAGTCGTAGTTGTGGTCCCACATCAGATGATAGTCGAAATCAAAGCTGTCCCCGGCGAATTGCTTTTGCCATTTTGAAAGCCGGCGGATGTTTTCGCCCACTTCGGAGGGCATCACGAGCTTGTTTCTGACATAGGGCGAAAGCTCACTTGCGCCCGTTTCTTTTGAGCCGAGAAAAGAGTCGGTATATGTGCGGGTTATGGGGGCGAACATCAGCACAAACCTGTCGGGGTTCGACAGCCTTTCCTTTTGCGGTTCCCAGAGCAAATCGACATAGATCAAAAACACGATTTTGGCCGGGAGGGATTTTTGGGTGAGCAGTTCGTCCGTCCGGTTGAGCATCTGCACGTAATAATCGGAGGGGAGCGTGTTTTTGCAGTTTTCGCATTCGCAGTGGTTGTTCGCCCCGTCGGCCAGCCAAAAGTGCAGATAATCCACATCCGGACACTCTTCGCAGTAGAGCGCGATCGCCTCCGCGATTTTTTCCCGGACCAAGGGATTGGAATAACAGAGGTTCGTATTCAGGGCGACGCCGTAGTAAAAATCCCGCTTCCCGTTCAGCATGGCGAGCATTTCGCGGGTTTCTTCGGGCAGTTCACAGTCCGTCGATTCCCAGCCCACCCCTTCGACCCCCAGCGGCGCACAGGTCCACCCGTGCCCCGCCGAATGGTAATTCATGTCCCGCTTCTTTATCTGTTCCGCATGTACCCCAACGCCTGCCTGCACCGTTTCCACACTCACGGGTTCAGGCGTAATATACGGGTTTTGGGTGTTGTACCATCTGTCATAAAATGTAAAGGGCGTCATAAACTGCGTGAAATAGGCGTTCATGCCCGCTTTGGGCAGCCAGTCGATCATGTCCGCCACATGCCCGAAGGACACCGCCCCCTCGATGCATACGCCCCGGTGCCGATAGGAGGCAAAATCGGAGCAGACCAAGTCGATGCTGTCTATTTTCATTTTTGGGATGAGCTCCCCGTTTTTGCCCGGGCGCAAAAAGCGGCAGCCCAGCTCATATAACAGCCGGTACACCCCCAAAAGCACCGAGCGTTCGTTTGAGCCGGCGATCACCCCCGTCTGGCCGTGTATTTCGATATAGTAGGCGTCGTCGGCCGCCGCGTCGCCCACAGGCGGAAGTTTTTCATATGAGCTGCCGGCTGTCAGCTTTACGGTATCGTCAAGCTGCCCTTTGTCCGATTTTAATATCGAAACGCTGAGTTTCGGATCCATTTCGCGCAGATACCTGCATAGTTCCTCTGCCGCGAAGGCGACGGTACGGCCGCCGCCGGCCCTTTCGATTTTCCATTCCATAAAATTTGTTTCTCCTTAAAATACAGTAACGGCAACTAATTTACGCTGTCGAAAAACACCGCGCCGATTACGGCGTTCTGTCCGCCGGTCAGGTTGTAATATTCCAAGCAAATACTGCCGCTCACCTTGAATTTCAGATATACGCCCACGTTAAATTCGGATATTTCCATACTGGGCACCAATTTTATCTTGCCGCTCCCGTCATATACGGTTATCTCTGTCTCCCTGCTCTGCTCGTCCCAGTCGAGCGAATATACCGAAATATATTTGGTTTCGCTCCCGATGTCTATATTCAGACAAACTCCGGTGCCGTTGTAATAACAGGAAGCGGCGCGGTCGGTTTTGGCCGGGTCGGTATACAGCGCCCCGGGGAGGCGCCTTGCTATGGCCTCAATCTGTTCGTCGGTCAGCTCGCTTTCGTCGGTTTCGCTCTCCTGGTACCACACATGGTGCGGAGGCATATTGTCGTCCATGTCCAAAAATTCCACGCTGGCGTACGCGGGTATCTGTTCGGCGATCTCCCTCGACAAAACCAGATATCCCTCATTGCCGTAATTTCCCACCCACTCGCCGCGGGTCGTCGTGTCCGCCCCGATAAATTCGCATGACCCCGTTGGATCAGCCGGCGGAGGCGGATCTGTGGGCGCTTCCGTGGGGGCTTCGGTTTTGGCCCCGCCCTGATCGGGAGCCTCCGGGGCAGCCGTGCCGGCGCCGCCCTCCGCGGTGATATTTTCCTCGTCCTTGGCCTTGTCGTCTTCGGCGGCTTTGTCCCCGCACGAAAACAGCAGCACCACCATTGCCGCCGCGATAAATAAACAAATAAAACGTTTCATAAAATTTTTCCTCCTGAATTTTTAATTTTAAAATTTTAATTTTTTAGATACTCAAATACTTTTCCGCCTCGCCGCCGCGCGTGAGCAGCCGATGAAGCTCATCCTCGGAATACGAGAGCTGCACGCGTTCTTTTTTAAAAGGCGTCCGCTCCCGGCAGAGTTCTTTCGCATAGGCAAAAAAAGCTTCGCCCCAGGGTTTTTGCCGGAAGTCCGAGGTGACTATGCCCGAAAATTTTGATATATCGGTCGAGCACGGAGTGTCCGCGAAGGGCCAGTTCAGCCAGCCCGAGGCCAGCCCTATCGTTTCCTCCATCAGCGCGAGGTTCCAGTCCAACTGATCCTCGGGGCTTCGGTAAGGCTGGTGTTCGTTTATTCCGCCTCCGCCGTACCAGCCGAATTCCTCGAGCACCACGGGGCGGCTCAAATCGCAGAAAAGCAGCCAGTCGCGAAGATATTTGAGGTTCGCGCGTTTTTTTTGCGGGTCCGCCGGGTCGCCGAGGGTGGGGTAAAAGTGCGCGCAGTCGAAATCGGTCAGCCCCGACAGCGCCGAGGGCCTAAAGGCGCTGTAGCCGCCCGGTTTGCCGCCCGCGGCCACCCCGGGAAACGACCACTGTATATACCCTATGGTCACAAGGTGGCTGTCGTTCGCCTTGCGGATTGCGTCGGTCTGCGTTTTGGTCCAGTTGAAAGCGAGCTGTTCGCGGTAGAGCTGATAATCGTACAGGCGGGCGTCGTTTTCCTTTGCCGCGTCTTCGGGAACCGAAAAATCCCCTTGCGGGTCGTTTCCGTATTTTTCCTTCAAGAAACGCCGCCAGCCGTCGCGCATGGGCTCCGAATCCCAGCCTATCATCGGCTCATTGCGCAAATCCCAGGCGAATATCGCGGCTTCGCCCTTGTAGCGCTTTGCCATAAATTCCCAGTATCCGCAGAGCGCCTCCAGGGCTTCGGAGCCGCAGTACATATCCGCCCTGCAGTAACCCGGAACGCCTTCCCAGTGGTCGGGGCCGGTCGGGATCAGGCGGATTTCTGTTTCGTTGGCGAATTCGACGAACTTGTCGAACTTTTCCACGGCGCGCATGTCGATTTTGTTTTTTTCGGGCATGAACGCCGTGCTGGCCATAAAAAACCGCGCCGCGTTCACGCCGTGCTTTTTCATCTGCTCAAATTGGCCCCTCACCCTGTCTTCGTCGAACATTTTCCAGATTTGCGGGGCCCAGCCCGTTTCATGGTCGTAGTAATTTACGCCGACGGGCACATATGCCCCGCCGTTCGCGCCGTCGGCAAATCCCGTTTTGTCTTTGTTTATCCCGATGATGCCCTGCATAAAAAACCTCCTTGATTTTTATTTTATAACATTATACCCCATAGAAAGAAATTTATCAAGTCATAAAAAGAACATTTCCATTTTTTCTTTGTAAACTTTCGTTAAACGGATAAATTGCCGTTGCAATTTTATTTTTTTTATGGTATAATGCTTTAAAATTATATAATTTGGAGGAATATAAAATGGCAAACAAAAAAATACCCAATATCGGCGTGCATCACCTGGCTCTGGCGTCGGCCGATTTTGACAAATCGGTGAAGTTTTACACGGAAGGGCTCGGCTTCGAGACCGTCGCCTCCTGGGGCGAAGGAAATGGCAGGGCGGCGCTTCTGGACATCGGCAACGGGAGCCACTTCGAGATTTTCGCGAATGGCAGCCCCTTAGAGGCCAAAGACTGCAAATTCGTGCATTTCGCCTTCGCGACCACAGACCCGGATCTGGCGTATAACAACGCGCTCGCCGCGGGCGCGGCCCCGCAGATGGAACCCAAAAGCCTTGAAATCCCCGCATGCCCCCCGATGCCCGTCCGGATAGCGTTCGTGGTGGGACCCGACGGGGAAGTTCTGGAATTCTTTAAAGTGCTGTAGAAAGGGGATGCCACCGTGAAATCGATAATCGTCAAAATTCAGGTAAAGGCGGAGTGCGTGGAGCAGTTCAAAGAGATCACGTTCTACAATTCGGAAAACGCGCGCAAGGAACCGGGCAATCTGCGCTTCGACGTGATCGCCGACGGCGGGGATCCGGGTTTGTTCTTTTTGTATGAGATATACAAATCCGACGAAGCGATCGCCTATCACCGGACCACAGAGCACTACAAAAAATGGGCCGAGGCCATCGCGGACATGATAGAAAGCGAAAGAGTGAGATGGCTGGGAGAGCCCATATGCCCGAATTTCGAAGAGGCGTATAAAAGTTAATTATTGCATATATGCAAAATAACAAACCGCGGGGCTCTAACTGCTCTGCTGTTTGTTATTTTGCTATATATTTTGTAAAATGCGTAAAAATGACTTGAAATTTTTGGAAATATAGTGTATAATACATTAAAGCGCTAAAATCAAGAAAGAAGGGTTCAAAGAAATTATCGAAAATGAAAAGATACTTATCCCTCATAAAACGCCACGAGAAGAAACGGCTCGAAAATTCGATCCGGCAGCTTGCGGCTGAATTGGAATCGCGCGAAAATATGGCAAATATGCTCAACAAAATGTCCGTTCGTTTTCTTTCCAACGATGAGGAAACATTTGACGAGAAGATGACGGCGGGGGTAAAATTTATCACGGATATGATGGATTTGGACAACATGTCCGTTTTCCGGAACTTCATGGCGCCGGACGGGGTGCATACATCGCAGATATACCGCTGGGACAGGGAAGCGGACGGCACCGCCGCCGCGCGGCCGGAATTGGAAGATATCGCCATTTCACATCTGGCGCATGACTGGGCGGATATAATGTCCGGGAAAAAAATAGTAAACGGCCCCGTGCGGGCGATGGAAGGCCTTTCGGCGCTTGAACATTTCGGCGTCGCCTCGGCGTTTATCGTGCCTGTGCAGATGAATAACGAATACGGGGGTTTCGTCGTTTTTGAAAACAGTCAAATCGAGCGCTATTACAGCGACGAATCCGTCAAGGCGATGCGTTCAGCGGCGTTTTTATGCGCCAATACGGTGATTCGCGCGGAAATGGAAAAAAAGATAAAGGATTCGCTCGACAACGCCAAATCCGCTTCACAGGCGAAGAGCGATTTTCTGGCCAATATGAGCCATGAAATACGCACGCCCTTAAACGCCATCATCGGTATGACCAGAATCGGGAAATCGGCGGCGGACATGGAGCGCATGCTCTATTGTCTAATAAAAATCGAGGATGCGTCAAAACACCTGTTCGGCGTGATCAATGACATTCTGGACGTGTCGAAGATAGAAGCCGGCAAATTTGAGCTGGCGCCGACGGAGTTCAACTTTGAAAAAATGCTTCAGCGGGTCGTCAACGTGGTGAATTTCCGCGTGGACGAAAAAGAACAGCAGCTCACCGTCTATGTGGATAAAAACATTCCGCGGTTCATCGTCGGCGACGAACAGCGGCTGGCGCAGATCATAACGAACATTTTGGGAAATGCGATCAAATTCACCCCGAAAAAAGGCGCCATTTGCATCAACACATATTTTTTGGGGGAAAAAGACGGCGAAACCAAAATCAAGATATCCGTCAAGGACACGGGCATCGGCATAAGTTTTGAGCAGCAGGCGAAACTGTTCCGTTCTTTCCAGCAGGCCGAAACCGGCACATTCAATAAATTCGGCGGAACGGGGCTGGGGCTTTCCATTTCCAAAAGTATCGTGGAAATGATGGGCGGCGAAATATGGGTCGAGTCCGAAATCGGAAAAGGCGCCGTGTTCGCTTTTACCATTCAGGTAAAACGCGGCGAACAGAGAAACCGCGCATATTTGCGGCACGCCGCCGATTGGAAAAAGCTGCGCGTTTTGATAGTGGACGACGAAGCGTATATTTTAAAAGACTTAAAGGGCATCGTGGAGGGTTTCGGCGCTTTGTGCGACACCGCCGACAATGCACAGGACGCCCTAAAGCTCGTGCGGAAGAATGGGGGTTACCACATCTACTTTGTCGATTGGAAGATGCCGGAAATGGACGGAATAAAACTGACAAAAGAATTGAAAAAGACAGCGCGCACCCCGGAAAATCCGCTTGCAATCATGGTTTCATCCGCTGATATTTCCTCGATTTCCGTACTGGCGAAACAAGCGGGCGTAGACGAGTTTTTGCAAAAACCTTTGTTTCCCTCGACAATAGCGGATATAATAAGCGAATATCTCGGCGTGCCGGCGCAGAAACCGGAAGAGACAAACGTGGATCCCCCCGGCGTTTTTGACGGACGCCGCGTTTTGATCGCCGAAGATGTGGAAATCAACTGTGAAATTCTGCTGGCGCTGTTGGAACAGACGAAAATAGAAATAGACTTTGCCGTAAACGGCGCGGAAGCTGTCCGGATGTTCGCCGAAGCGCCCGATAAATACGAAATGATCTTCATGGATGTGCAAATGCCCGAAATGGACGGCTATGAAGCCACGCGCCGAATCAGGGCGTCAGACGCCGCCACTGCCAAAACCATACCGATTATCGCAATGACGGCAAATGTTTTTAAGGGAGATATCGAGCGCTGCCTTGAAGCCGGAATGGACGGACACGTGGGAAAGCCGATCGATTTGGACGCTTTGTTTGAATATTTAAACAAGTATCTTCAAAAATATGATAATAAAAGCGGGGAATATATACGGGGGCGTTTAACAGTCGAGAAAAAGCTATAAAAAGTTATAAAAGCCACTTGAAAAATGGAAAAAAGTATGATATAATATTCAAGAGGTGAAAAAAGTGAAATATTATAGCATACACGAATTTTCAAAGATGATAGGCGTAACGCCGCAGACATTGCGGAATTGGGAGGCAAAAAACAGACTACAAGCCAGTCATACGAGTACAAACGGATACAGATATTATTCGCAAAAACAGATAAATGAAATGCTGGGAATAGCGGCGATAAATAAAAAAATAATAGGATATTGCCGCGTGTCGAGCCAAAAGCAAAAAGGCGATTTAGAGAGACAAATATAGAGCATGGAAAAATATTTATCGTCGTTAGATTGCGAATATGAAATCATCAGCGACATAGGCAGCGGAATAAATTACACAAAAAAAGGACTACAGGCAATCGTAAAGAAAATCCACAATGGGGAGGTCAGTAAAATCGTAATCTTTTACAAGGACAGGCTAATGCGGTTCGGATTTGAATTGGTTGAATATATGGGTAATTTAAACGGCTGTGAGATTGAAATATTAGACAGAGCGAAGAAAAGCGAAGAGGAAGAACTCGTAGAAGATTTGGTACAAATAGTAACGGTATTTAGCTGTAAACTGCAAGGTAGACGGGCGGACAAAACGAGAAAGCTGATAGAAGAGCTATTATCCGGCGGGGAGGCGTTGGCAAATGATTAAGAGCATGAAAGTAATGTTGCTGCCGAACAACAAGCAGGAAAGCAAACTATTTGAGACAGCAGACGCGGCGCGTCATGCGTACAACTGGACGCTGGGGGTGCAAATGGACTATTACGAGGCTAACAAAAAATACCAGTCTGATTCGGAAGTCCGAAAAAAGTTCACGGAGCACAAGCAAGAAAAAGCATGGTTGTACAAAGTGAGCAATAACGCGACGAAACA
>WQXD01000022.1 GCA_009785015.1 Oscillospiraceae bacterium
CAAAGATCACATAGGGGGCGCGGACACGATAATCAAAAACTTCGGCGTAAAAAAAGTGATAGTCCCCAATTACGGCAAACAGTCAAAGCAATACTCCCAGTTTGTTTCCGCGATGCTCAAAATGAAACTTGAAAGCGATATATTGACCGAAACAATGGAATTTACGCTTGACAACACCGAATTTACGCTGTATCCGCCGCTTTTGGAATATTACGATTACAACAGCCTCGGTGACGAAAACGACGAAAATGACGATACTGAAAGCGATATACCAAATGAAAATGATTTTTCCATCGTCGTAAGAGCAGAACACGGTGAAAATAACTTTCTGTTTGCCGCAGACGCGGCAAAGGGACGGCTCGGCGAATTGATGGCAAACGAAGATATCATGGCTGTAAAATATGACTTTCTGAAAGTTCCGTATCACGGGCGCTACAGCAAACGCAGCCTGGAATTTATCGACGCAGTCAAACCAAAATACGCCGTGATAACCTGTTCGGCCGATTCGGGGGACAAATCGGGGGACCAAAGGGTGATCTCGGCGCTGGAAAAGAACGGCGCAGAGGTATATCTGACGCCGAACGGCGGCGTTTACTGCGTGAGCAACGGATATGCAATGTCCATGATACAGCCTTTCGGTTTTTAACTCTGCAAAACGACGGCGGCGGCTTCGAGCGGTTCGCACTCGACGAAAATCAGCCCGCATTCCTTGCAGCATTTTGAGACTTTTCCGCCGTAACTGTCGAGGTACCGGTACGATCTGTCCGGCGGCAGCGCGGTTTTTTGGATTTCGGACGTCGTGTTGAAAATGATATACGCCTTCTTTTTGTCCGCTCGGCGCTCGCGTATGTTCACGCCTTTGGCGTCTGGATATGCAACGCCGGCGACACTCAGAAGTTTTTTGACGAAATTGTCCGACGAATCGTTTCTGTAAGCGGCGGCGCTGTGGCCTATATATGACCCGATGATCACGGCCCTGCCTTTGCCGCGGCAATTGAGCGCGCCGGCGGTCATTTGGTCAAATTGAAGGATTTCTTCGGCTTTGTCCAATTCAAAACACTGGACATACAAATTCGCGGGCAGATCATACCCTTCGAAAATTCCGGCGCCCGCAAATTTTGCGGGGTCGAGATATTCGCCCCATGTGCGCGGGCCGGGTGTGAACCTGTGCCCGTAGTTTGGTTCGCTGACCATCTTCAGCGATTTATGTTTTACCCCGAATATATCGCGCATGGCCATCGTTTCGCGCCTTGTCATCCCGTTTTCCCTGATTCTGCCGGGGGTCGCCTCGCTGACGAGAAATCCTCCGTCCTCGACGTATTTTCCGAAATTTTCGGCTGTTTTGTCGCTCATGAACAACGGGAAAGGCATCACAAGCAGCTTGTAGCTGCCTATATATTCCTCGCCGAGTTCTTCTGCATGGACAAAATCGACGCTTATGTTGTTGTCGAACATGTACTTGTACCAGCCGCGCATGGAATAACCGAGCCCGTCGCCGCCCTGCGCAAGGCGCGAGCATCCGATGTAGTTGTCTTCGTCGACGATGATTCCGACTTGCGCCCTTTGAGCAGCGGGCGTGTTGAATAAATCCGGGTATTTGTTGATAAATTTCGCGATATTCCCCGCTTCTTCGAGCCTTTCGGTCGTGGAGCCTTCGTTGTCCAGAAGCGAAAACCCGTTCATTTCGCCCGCCATGATTTCAGCTCTCGTCACCCAGAACGATATGCCCGTGACCCCGGAGCCCAGAAGCCCAAGCAGCCAGCGGCGTATATCGGAAGCCGAGGGCACGCGCCCCAGATGAAAGCCCGTGCTCACCGGGCCGCCCTGAAGTTCCGCCGCCCATGTATGGGCTCCGAACCTGTTTGACGAGCGCAGAAAATCGAAATTCAGGCAGATTCCGTTGAATGTCTCGGCAAACAGGGCGTCGTATTTTTCGCGCCTTCCGAATTCGTCATACCGGCAGTCGTCCCTGCCGTCGCCGGAACTCCAGGCGGGATATGACGAAGAGCCGAGGAAATCCTGACAGCGCGCATAAGTATGATCCATGCCCGAAGCGAACGCGGGAGCGGACTTGTGGGCGAATACGGGCCTTTTATGCATATCGTGCGCTTTTATGGTTTCACAGCGCTTTTGCAGCACATTGCCGATTTGCACATGATTCATAAAATATTGCCACTCAAAATCCATTGGCAGGCACGAGGTGCCGTTTTGCCTGTCGGGGGCGATATACTTCCAATCGGAATAATTTACGGATAAAGCTCTGTTGAGGGCGTCCAGATTTTTGTATTTTCCCTTCAGCCACTCGCGGAAAAAATTCATGGTGTTATCGCAGTAACAAACGTGCCCGCCGGTCAAATGTTCGGACCAATAGCCGATTTCCTGCCATGTGTTCCAGATGACTATATTTTCATATACACTCAGGCGTTCGACGAATCTCGCTGTGAAATCGAGCTGCGCGGCCATCGCCCCGGGGTGGTCGTAACACGGGCCGGGCTTGCCGTCCGCGGGCAGGGTGTACTGCGCCTGATAGGCGAGAGCGGATCCGTTGTGGGCGGTCATACGGCAATCCGGATATTTTTCCCACAGCCAGTTCGGGGCCTGCTCGTTGGTGAGCCCCATATAAACGCCCATGTCGAGCTTTCCCGCATAATCGACGAGCTCCTCGTATGCCGCGGTATCCATGATATTTTCCGCGGGCTCGTCGAGGCCCCAGTGGGCTTGTATTTTTATCAGGTTAAACCCGCGGGATTTTAAAATTTCCATATCGCGCTTCATTTCGCACATGGGCGGCATCGGCTTCCTGCAAAGATGCGAACCGAAGGCGAACTGCGCGTAAAATTTTTCTTTGTTCATAAAAAGGCCTTCCGAATTTTTAATTTTGTTTTTCAATTGCCCAAAAACGCGTCGATGGCTTCTTCGAGATTGGCTTTGGCTTTGTCCGCCATTTTTTCATAGCCGGATGTGAAATCCTTTGTGGCGGTCACATTATAGAGGCCGAGCAGCCCGGACATTTTTTCGGAATACGCCAGCGCGAAAACATTGCGCATATTGTCGTGGATCAAATCTATTATCTGCGCCGAACTCTCGTCGCGCGCGTACTTTATTTTCAGCGCCTGTTCGTAATACACCGGCATCACGGTCTTTTTGGTCTCGCGGCACATCGCCTCGACCGCCGTGCAAGTCATGTCGAAATTCGGGGTGGTGACCGGAATCGCGCCGATTTCCGTGGTGTCGTGCGCGCTTGTCACATACTTTGCCTGCTGCAGATTGAGCTTGGGGTAGGGCAGAATGGCGAATTCATCGGACATATTCCGCAAATCCTGCAGCGTGCAGAGGCGCTGAAGCCCGATCATCAGAGCTCTTCTGGCTTGAAACTCCGAGAGCAGGGCCATTATGTCCATCTGCGAATTGGTGCCCGAATCTTTCGCGTATACCCGCGTGAGATAATCGTGGAGCTCGATCGATTTGGGATTGTTTATAGTCAGGCTGGGGATCCCGTTCGCGTCTTTTGTCACCACGTCGGTGTCGGAAGCGATCATAAAGGGAATCGCCGAGCCCCATGTTCCCGTGCAGATAAACCCGTACTGATCGTTTTTGTCGAATTTCCCGTTGCCGTCCAAGTCCTTCAAAAAGGATTTTATCAAAAGCAGAAACTCTTCCATCGTCCATTTGCCTTCCAGAACCATTTTATACAATTCATCCAGCGCCCCGGCCGATTCTTGTTCATTGAGCATCGAACCGTTTAAAAACAGGACGTTGCAGTTGCGCAGGATGTCGATAAAATAATCGCCGGCGAGAATAAACGACTTTTCGTTGCCTATGGACACATCCTCCATAAAGTCCCTGTACCAGTAATTTTCGGCCAGCTCGAAAACAGGCGCGTCCTTGGTGTTTTGAAACATCGCCTGCAAAGACAGGTTGGCGACCGATCTGATGTCGTTGATGAACAGGTCGTATTCGTCGAGCCCCGCCAGTATGATTTTGGACATGGCTTTTTCCACCGTCGCGTAGTCCTCGTCCATTTGGGTATATTTGAATTTGATGTTGAGCAGCGCCTCCACGTCCATATTTCTCTTGTAGACCGCGTCGTCCACGGCGTCGCCGGTGATTTCGCCCATTCCCTCGATCATATAGTTGGAATTGCTGATAAAGCCGTCGCTCACGTTGATACTGGTCAGCACCCTGAGCTCGGCTCCGCCGTAATCAAATCCGGCCAATTTGTCGGCGGCTTCTTTTTGTTCTTGCTCGCCGGGTCCGGCGTCCGCTTGGCCGCCGCCGGAGGTGTCCTTTGCGCCGGGCGAACAGGCGCCAATCAGAAAAATCAGCAGAACTGCGAAAAACAAAGCGGTTTTATTTATATTTTTCATACATTTCTCCTCTTTAATACAACATATATAATTTTCTTCATTGTATCACTTTCGCGTTTTTTTGTCAAGTCATTTTTGTGAATTCAAACACGAAATAACCTTTTTTTGAGTACGGCACCCGGCAGTTCCGCTCGCCGTATATTTCCGAAAGTTTTTGGCGGTGAGTCAAGGCGCCGTGTTTTTTTTGGATTACCAGAAAAAAGCTGCCGCCCGGCTCCAAATGCTCAAAGGCTTCCGTATACATTTTGTATATGACCGCTTTTCCCGCGTGCACCGGCGGGTTTGTGATGATAAAATTGAAGTTTCCGGGGATATTTTCAAATCCGTCGGATTTTATGATTTTGGCCCTGACACCGTTTCTTTCGGCGTTTATTTTTGCCAATTCGAGCGCCCGCCCGTTTACGTCGGACATGAAAACCTCGATATTTTTTTTGTATATTCCCGCTGCGACGATTCCCACGCAGCCGTACCCGCATCCCAGATCCAGAACTTTCCCCGAAAGCTCCGGCAAATTGTCGAGCAGAATTTCGGTGGCTTTGTCAACCTGGCCCTTGGAAAATACGCCGGCGTCCGTGACAAATTCGAATTTTGTGAATTTGTGGACATATTCATGCAGTCTTTGTTCGTGTTTCAAATGTTCGTTTGAATGAAAGTAATGGTTCATAAAAATATACTCCGGATTTTTGATTTATTCAGTCTGATTATGATCAGCCCCGACAAATATCCCACAACTGCCCCCGAAGCCGCCCCGAATACGATCAAAACGGGGAAATAGTAAAACAATTCGACTCCCGCGAAAAGCGTCCCCGCGCAAATCTGCCCGAAATTGTGGAAAACCCCTCCCGCCGCGCTGACTCCCACACTCCCGAACGCGCCGGTTTTTTTTAAGAGCGCCATGGCCGCGAAACTGAAAAGAGCGCCAAAAAGCGCGTAGAACGTGCCCCACAGCCCGGAAAACAACATGCCGGAAATTATGACCCTGAGTACATTGAGCAAAAACGCCGTTTTATAGTCCTTTATATACATCAAAACGATGACGGCGGTGTTGGGCAGCCCGAGTTTTATTCCGGGGAGCGCGGGAGCTATTGGGGGAAGTATCCTCTCAAAATAGCCGGCAGCCACCGACAGAGCCAAAAACAACCCCAAAAACGCGATATATCTGGCGTTTATCCTCATTGTCTTATTTTTCCGATCACGGTATCGAATATTTGAGCTTTGCCTTTATCCGGTCTTATTTCTACTGTCACCCTGTTTGGCAGGCATACGATCACGCCGCCCTCCGGCCCGACCGGGCGATGCGCCACGCAGAATTTCCCGGGGCAGTTTGAGTAGCTCATCGAAACTTTTTTGTCCTGTACATAGACGATATTTGAAAGCGTTTTGTCGTCGGAGTATATTTTGATTTCGATATTTTGACCGAGGGGCGCCTCCCTGTAAATTCTGCCGTTCACTTTTATAACCGCAAAAGAGCCGGTTTGTCCGGGGAAAAATACAAGCAAAAACGCGGCGGCAAAAACAAAAAAGCCCGCAATCAAAACAATATCGGATTTTTTCAATATTTTTATACTCATACCACCGCCTCCGTCCCCATATTTATATAATACCGCATAAAATTTTTATTGTCAAGGCTCTTGACAAAATAAAATAAATTTGATATAATTACACCACAATAGTGAAAGCGATGGGGATAAAGATGAACTACAATTTTAAAGAAATAGAAAAAAAATGGCAAAAAAAATGGGAAGAAGCCGAAGTGTTCAAAACTTCAAACGATTACACGAAACCCAAATACTACGCCCTGATAGAATTTCCGTATCCCTCCGGCGACGCGCTGCACATCGGGCACCCGCGCCCGTATACGGCGATCGATATAATAGCGCGCAAAAAACGCATGGAGGGCTATAACGTGCTGTTTCCCATGGGCTGGGACGCGTTCGGGCTCCCCGCTGAAAATTACGCGATAAAAAACAAAATGCACCCCAAGGAAGCCACCGACAAAAATATCGCCAGATTCAAGGCCCAGGCGAAATCCATAGGCTTTTCGTTCGACTGGTCGAGGGAAATCAACACCTCCGAACCGGAGTATTACAAATGGACGCAGTGGATATTTTTGAAACTGTTCGAAGCGGGGCTCGCCTATAAAAAAATGCAGCCGGTGAACTGGTGCACCTCCTGCAAATGCGTGCTCGCCAAAGAAGAAGCGGTCGGCGGCGTATGCGAGCGCTGCGGCAGCGAGGTGATACCCAAGGAAAAAAGCCAGTGGACTTTAAAAATCACGGACTACGCGCAAAAATTATTGGACGGATTGGAACATTTGGACTATATCGAGCGGGCGAAAACCGGCCAGCGCAACTGGATAGGCCGTTCCGCGGGGGCCCAGGTAAAATTCGCGCTGAGCAACTTCGAAGGCAAATTTCTGGAAGTTTACACCACGCGCCCCGACACGCTTTACGGCGCCACATATATGGTTATCGCCCCCGAACACGAAATATTGGAAGAGCTGAAGGACAGTATAATAAATTACGGCGAAATCGCCGAATACAAAAAATCGGCGTTGAAAAAGACCGATTTTGAGCGCACCGAATTGGTCAAGGAAAAAACCGGCGTCGAAATTTCGGGCATATCGGCAATAAATCCCGTCAATGGAAAACAAATACCCGTATTTGTTTCCGATTACGTGCTCATATCTTACGGCACAGGGGCGATCATGGCAGTCCCGGCGCACGATGAGCGCGACTATGAGTTCGCCAAAAAATTCGGCCTGCCGATCGTCGAGGTGGTCGCAGGCGGCGACATAACAAAACAGGCCTTCACCGACGTCGAAACCGGAACGCTCGTCAATTCCGGCATATTGGACAATTTGTCCGTGGAAGAAGCCAAAAAGAAGATAAACGGTTTTCTCGCCGAAAACGGCATGGGCTATGAAACGGTAAAATACAAGCTGCGCGACTGGATATTCGCCCGCCAGAGGTATTGGGGCGAACCCGTGCCGATTGTGATATGCCCGGAGTGCGGCTTTGTCCCCCTGCCGGAATCCGAGCTGCCGCTTGTTTTGCCGTATGTAAAATCATACGAACCCACCGATACGGGCGAATCGCCGCTTTCTGCGATTGAAGACTGGGTCAGATGCAAATGCCCGAAATGCGGCGGCGAAGCAAACCGCGAAACCGACACGATGCCGGGCTGGGCCGGGTCGTCGTGGTATTTTCTGAGATACTGCGACCCGCATAATACAAGCGAACTGGCCTCCGGAGAAGCTCTCGAGTATTGGATGCCGGTCGACTGGTACAACGGCGGAATGGAGCATACCACCCTGCACCTGCTCTATTCGCGTTTCTGGTCGCGGTTTTTGTACGATATAGGCATCGTGCCGTGCGCCGAGCCTTATCTCAAACGCACTTCTCACGGAATGGTGCTCGGGGAGGACGGCGAAAAAATATCCAAATCAAAGGGAAACGGCCCAAATCCCGATGAAGTCATAAACGAGTACGGCGCGGACACTCTGCGGCTGTACGAGATGTTTTTGGGCGATTTTGAAAAATCGATCCCCTGGTCCAACAACGGCACGAAAGGCTGCAAGAGATTTTTGGACAAAGTTTTCGGGCTAGTCGACCTGGCCAAGGGAGCCGGAGTTACGCCCCGGCTCGAAGTCAGATTCCACCAAACGATAAAAAAAGTCACAAGCGACATAGACAACCTGAAAATGAACACGGCGATAGCGAGCCTGATGAGCCTGTCAAACGAAATATATGACATAGGCGCCATAACCATCGACGAATTGAAAACCTTTTTGGTTATGCTCTGCCCGTTTGCGCCGCATATCTGCGAGGAATTGTGGTTTTTGGCGGGCGGCTCCGGATTTTTGTCGTTGCAGCCATGGGTCGGCTACGACGAAGCGAAAACAAAAGAGAACTCAATCGAGATAGCGGTGCAGATCAACGGAAAAGTGCGCGACAAGATTACAATAGAAGCGGGCACTCCGCAAGCTCAAACCGCCGAACTCGCCAAAAACAGCCCCAGGATAAAAGAATTGATTGCAGGCCGCGAGATCATAAAGGAAATCGTGGTGCCCGACAAGATAGTCAACATAGTAGTGAAATAAAAAACGATAATTAAGGAGAAAATATGGCGAAAATCGAATACAGGAAAGTCACTCCGGAAGAAAGACTGGCTGTTTCGCGCGTGCAGGGGACTGCGTTTTCCTTTGAGGTGAACGAAAAGGAAATGCGCGAAAAAATCGAAAAGGGCGAATACAAAAACGACGAAGTGTACGCGGCGCTCGACGGGGACGGGCGCGCGCTCGCGGCGATGGAGGCGCTTCCGTATACCATGTGGTATGACGGTCAAAAAGTTCCCATGTACGGGATAGGCGGCGTGGCCTCCATGCCCGAAACGAGACGCCAGGGCCACGTGAGAAAAATTTTTGAAAAAATTTTCGAGGACATCTATGAAAAAGGCGTGGTTTTTTCGCATCTTTTCCCGTTTTCCCACGACTATTACAGAAAATTCGGCTATGAGCACTGCGGGGCGGCGACAAAATACACCCTTCCGGTCGAACCCGCGCGCCGGTTTTTAACCGAAGGGGAAACGCGCGAGTTTGTCAAGGGCGGGCCGGAGCAAAACAGCCTGATTGCGGTATACGAATCCTACGCCGCACGGCATAACGTGATGCTCTCGAGGTCGCCGCAGCGTTGGGACGAAGTTTTAAACATCAGCCCGTACGGCGTCGACAAGCTGTATTACTGGTCGGATGCCGGGGGAGATATAAGGTCATGGGCAAAATTCAGAAGAAACGGCCGCGTGGTGGAAATATCCGAAATCGCCTGGGAGGATCGCGCCGGTATGCTGGGTATATTGCGTTTTATGGGGATGTTCGAGGGCGCAGCGGAAAAATTCAGTTTCAGGGCGAGCCCCGAGTTTATCGCGGAGCTGTACTGGAACAATTTATACGATATACAAATAGAAAACCAGTGGATAGGAATGAACCGGGTATTAAACGCCAAACGCGCGCTCGAGCTCCTGAAAAAGCCGGAAAAAGAAGGCAGTTTCACCATAAAAATCAACGACGGCTTTGCGAAATGGAACAACAATACATACAGAGTCGAATACGGCGGCGGCGACTGCCGGGTGGAGACATCCGATTTGGAAGCCGACGTCGAAACTTCGGAAATCGCGTTTGTGCATATGGCGCTCGGGCTGTACGAATTTGAGCAGGTGCAAAAAAGATACGACGTGCAGCCAAACAAAAATTTTGAGACTCTGAAAAAAGCGTTCTGCAAAAAGCCGATTCTGATAACCGACCATTTTTGACGAATAAAATATATGGGGAAGGTAAAAATGACAAACAAATATGATATAGCGGCTTATGTATGGCCCGGATATACGGGAGATGAAAAAAGAATCAGAATGTTTTGGCCCGAAGGTATGGGCGAATGGCAGTCGGTCAAAAACGCCGTGAAAAAATTTCCCGGACATGACTGGCCCCGCAAGCCTTTGTGGGGGTACGTCAACGAGGCTGATCCATATGTCATGGAAATGGAGATCGAAGCCGCTACGGACCACGGGGTAAACGTTTTTATCTACGACTGGTATTGGTTCGACAGGCGGCCGTTTGTGGAAAAATGTCTGGACAACGGATTTCTCAGGGCGAAAAACCACGGCAAAATGAAATTTTATCTCATGTGGGCGAACCATTCGTTCAATCACATATATGACATAAGGACTTCTGACGGACCGGAAAACATAATCTGGGACGGCGCTGTTGACAGAAAAGAATTTGAAATTGTGGGCAGGCACGTCATAGAAAAATATTTCACGCATTCCTCGTATTACCGGATAGACGGCAAGCCTGTTTTTATGATCTACGACTTGGACACCCTCATACGCGGACTCGAGGGAATCGACAAAACGGTTTCGGCGTTCGGCTGGCTCAGGAATGAATGCATAAAATCAGGGCTGAACGGCCTGCACCTGCAGTTGGCAAAGTGGGGTGAATATGCCCACAATCTGAGCGGAATTGACAAGGGAAGAACAGCTACGACAAAAGAGCTTATCGACATATTGGGTTTTGACAGCTTCACCAACTATCAGTTTGTTCATTTTGTAAACATCGACAGGGACTACAACGAGATCATGATTGATGTATTGAAAAATTGGGAACTGACTGAAAAAATGTACAAGCAGCCGTATTTCCCCCATATATCCATAGGCTGGGACAACAACCCCCGTTATGTCGGCTTTAAACCGGGCATCGTAAAAAACAACACCCCCTCTAATTTCGCCGGAGCCCTCGGACACGCGAAAAAATACGCGGACAGTCATCCAAACCAGCCGCCGCTGATCACGATAAACAGTTGGAACGAGTGGACTGAAACGTCGTATCTCATGCCTGACGATTTGTATGGTTACGGCTATCTTGAAGCCGTGAAAAAAGTTTTTTTGGATTGATTTATGTTGTCACAAAACCAAAAATCCCATTTGACATCCAAATCGAAAGCAAATGAGATTTTATACGAGACCATGGAGCGGATTACGGGGCTCGAACCCGCCACCTCGACCTTGGCAAGGTCGCGCTCTACCGAATGAGCTAAATCCGCATACTTGCATTATATACGAAATTTTTGCGTTTGTCAAGGGGTAGAGCAAAAATATTTTTAAATTTTGAAAATTTTAATTCACGTCTGCCACAAGCGGCCCCGCGAGCTCCTTGAGATAAAACAATTTGCCGGGCAGAGTCGGCATAAACGACGAGGGGATCCAAATGGACTCGCCGTAATGCAGGGTGACCAAAAAACTCATCCCCTGCCAGCCCATGCCCCTGCCCAGCGCGCCGTCCGCGCCCCCTATGATATAGTCGGCCTGCAAAAACAATTTCGGGCCTATAGTGTTCGCCGTACAGGGCACCAGCGTCGTCCTGCTCTTGAAGCTCGTGATGGCGTTTTGTTCTATGGTCAGCGGGTGAAGTTTTGCCCCTATCCGGTGGGTCTGTTTTTTCCATTGGGCAGCATTCTCAAATTCCGCCGCGAAATGCGGTTCCCAGAAGGCGATATGAAACGCCCTGCCTATGCCGAATATCACAATCAGCTTCGCGCCGTCAGCCTTCAAAGCCGCTATCTTTCCCGGGTATGCCGGCAGATTTTCCTTCGTGGCGAAATTTCTCTGATTTGGCGGCACTGTGAGATTTCCGAGCTTGTCAAAAAACGCCGCTTTCATGCAGTATTCAAACGAGGCGGGATTGGTATTCGGCAGGGTGTTCCCGTTTTCGTCGGCCCATTCGTCCATGTTGAACGTATGCACATGGGAGCAGTCCACATTCCACTCCTTTAAAAAGAACACCGCCCATTTGTACATCCCCATGGGCCCGACGGGCACAATCATCATAAGTTTTTGGCCGTCGTCCTTCGCTTTTTTTATCTGCAGCGCTATCTCGTGGCCCATGAACGTGTCGAAGTCGTTTATATTTTCGCACTCGACGGGGTTGAAATCCTTATGCCAGAAGTTCTCCCGCGACGCGCCTTTTTCGCAGCACGCGTCGATTTTCGCCATGTCCCAGCCGGCCGGGTAGAAGTTTTCGAGTAAAGAGTTTTTGACTGTAGTTAAAAAGTTCATTATTGCTTTATCCCTCCCAAAATATTGTTGTATTCACTTTCGTTTTTCATTCAATCACGGCAAAAGCCTCGCCGCGGCGATTTTCGGCCATGCGTAACACTGCGTGAATGCCTCCGCGTATTTCACCTGGCACTGCAGTCCCCTGAATCTGGCGCATGTTCTGACAAATTCCGCGAAATCTATGCCGTCGTGGTCGCGCATCCATTTCATCTGGCTCACGTGGCACTCCAGCATCGCGAGCTTTGTGTCTATCTCATCTGATATATCGACGTATTCGGTGGGCATAAAATTTACGCCCGCCAAAGTGTCCATGTAGTATATCGGCGTGAGTTTCGTCGCTTCGCCTGTGCCGTAGTGCGGCACGCTCGCCGCAAATGAAGCGTCAAACACCAATTTGCCCACCGCGACGTGGTCGGGCATATAGTCGTTCGGGCTGTGGGTGATGAGAACGTCGGGTTTAAAAAAGCGGATTACTTCCGTGATTTTGTCCCTCTGAGCGATTTCGTCGTGCACGAGCAAGTCGCCGAAGTCGCAGGTGACCACTTCGATGCCGGCGAGTTCCCCCGATTTTTTGGCTTCGGCTATGCGTATTTCGCGCAGCTCATCGGGCCCTATAACGACATGGCCCATGTTTCCGTTTGTCACATGGCAAATTGCGACATTATGCCCCTGTTTTTTGTATTTTACCAGAGTTCCCGCGCAGTTCACTTCGACGTCGTCCGGATGGCAGCCTACGGCAAGTACATTCATGATTTTAAAATCTCCCTTACTTCAATTTACCAATAAAATATTCGAATTGTTCAATATCTGCGAACTGTATAAAAACAAGACGTCCGCCCCCTCCCGGACAAACCCGCCTCCGCCGGACTCCTGATCCGCGGACGGCATGCCCACATACTGTTCCAACACGCGGCTGTCGATATAGCGGATGTCTATGACTGTGATTTTGGCATATGCGGAAACCAGCAGCGGCGCGAGGCTCGAACCGAACGAATCGCGGAACAGATAGAGCTGCCGGTCCGTTTTCGCCGAAGGGTTCTCAATTACCACAAGCGCCTGCACCCCTTTTAAAAACAGATCATACGGGTCGCGGCCTCCGGCGGCCTCAATGTCATACATGGGACCCTGCTCCCAGAAGTCCGTGACCGGGTTAAAATAGCTGACTTTCGCGCCGTTTAATATATCGTTTGTCAAATATGTCATTTCGTCGGGGGGCTGAGGCAGCGCGAGCTGTCCGGTGTACACTCCGTGAAAAGAGCCCGCCGGATTTTGTTCGAATTTTGTTTCAAGCCTGTCCGAAAAGCCCATCGCCAAAGCCAGTCTTTCGGCGGTTTTGGCGATTTTTGACTGATCCCAGTGCAGATCCGTGCGGTAAAAATCCCCGGCTGACAGCGTGTCGGTCAAGTCGATAAATGTGAGTTCCGAAAGCTGCCCCTCCAAAATGGATTTTGCCTTCTCCGGCTCAAAGCCGGGGTAATACATGGAGGCGTATACGCTTTTGTCCGGCACGAATGAGTAATAAATATCCAAGGCAGGAAAGAAGGCGCACAGCTTTTTGATCTTTTCGGCCGCTTTTTGAACCGAATTTTCGTCGATTTTTTCGAATTTGCCCGCTCCCGCGGCGGCGTCGTTGTACAGCCCGGATTTGTCAGTCTGCAAAAACACGCCGAACACAAAAAACGCGCGCACGGTTCTCAGCTGATCCCTGAACATGAAATTGTCGGAGGCATATTTGGCAAATTTGTCCATAAATTCCGAAGACAACAAGGTGTCAGCCGAAAGTTTCGGCCATTCGGCGGGTTTGCGGCGCTCGCTTTGCAGCACCTCGGCTTTGGGCATGAATAAATTCAGAAAGAATACGCCCCACAATATCAGCGCGAACACCGCCGAGGTGAGAATCCGGCCGGGCTCCGGCCTATTATTTTTTTTCGTTTCGTTTTCTTTGGTATCCATATCTTTTTTGACCTGTCTTTTAGAATCTGAAATATATAAACGGGTTAAACGATCCGTCCACGAGGCAGGCGGTGACCGCCAAAAGCGCCGCGCATACGGCCAGCGGCTCAAGCACCGTCATGACGCGCCTGCCCGCCGCACCGCCCGCCAGCTTCGCCGCGAGCTTCGAGGGCAGCGGGGTACACCCGACAGCAGCCGCCGCGAGCGGCACAAAATAGCTGCGCAGATAATAGAGCATATCCGCCCCAATCAGAGAATCCGCCCCCGCGCCGAACATATATCCTATGCGCTGCCCGGCGAGGGCGAGCGTCTCCGAATCGAAAAACATCCAGCCTATACAGATCGCGAGAGCCATGTATAAATGCGAAACAAAGCGCGGCAGCTTTTGAAGCGCTTTTCCCAAAAAAAACCTTTCAAACAGCAGCAGAACCCCGAAATACGCGCCCCAGGCCATATAGTTCCAATCCGCCCCGTGCCAAAAACCCGTCAGAAACCACACCACCATCACATTGAACACATACCGCGGCATTTTGACGCGGTTGCCGCCCAACGGGATATACACATAATCCCGAAACCATGCGGAAAGCGATATATGCCAGCGCCGCCAGAAATCCGATATGCCGGAGGCGATATACGGGTAGTTGAAATTCTCCGGAAAATTGAAGCCCAGCATTTTTCCGATTCCGATGGCCATATCGCTGTATCCCGAAAAATCGAAATATATGTGAAGGGCATAGGCGATGACATAGATCCAGGTGCCGAAAACGCTCACTTCGCCGCTTTTTTTGGCCAGTTCCACAAACTCGCCCAAAACATTCGCCAAAAGCACTTTTTTCCCCATCCCGATGACAAACCTTCTGACTCCGCCGGCAAATTTATCCAAGCTGTGGGAGCGCTTTTCCAAATCATTTTCGATATCGGCGTATCTGACGATTGGGCCGGCGATCAGCTGGGGGAAGAGCGCGACGTAGGTGCACAGCGTAAAAAAGTTTTTCTGCGCTCTTATACTGCCGGAATACAGGTCAAATTCATAACTCAGCAGCTGAAAAGTGTAGAAGCTGATGCCGATGGGCATGACAAGCTTCAAAAGCGGTATCGAGGCGCCGGAAAATCCGTTTATATTCACGATGAAAAAATTTGTGTACTTAAAGAACACCAGACTGCCGACTCCCACAATCACGGCGCCGGCGAGCGCGATTTTGGCGCCCTTTTTGCCGCGCCATAAATCGATAAGCAGGCCAAAGCCCCAGCCCGCGAGCATCTGGACGGCCATCAGCGCCAGATAACGCGGCTCGCCCCAGCCGTAAAATACAAGGCTCATCAAAAGCAGCCAGTAATTGCGAAGCTTCGGCGATTTGCCCGGCATCGGGATGAGAAAATACACCAAAAGCGTCACCGGCAAAAAGAAATACAAAAACTCAACGCTCGAAAACAACATATGTCATTCCAAAATCAGCCCGCCGCCCATTCCGCCCGCGGGAAGCTCATTGTCGCCTTTTTCATAAAATTTGTTCACTTCGCCCGCCGTGGTTTCGAATAGCTCCCTAAAAGCGTTCTGGAAAAGTTCCGCCGTATTGTCATACACGGCCCCCAGCAGCATAAACCGGCCGGATTCCATGACAAAGCACTGGTCGGGCAGCGCGCAGACCCATTTCGCGGAATCGTAGCCTTTCGCCGCGAGGCTTTTTACTTCTTTCGCGGAGGCGTAACTTTGGCATTTGACCAATACCACTTCAAAAGCCTGCGTGCCTATCGCCGCAACCATATAATAGCCGTCCATCGCATATTGTTTGAACTGATCGGGGCTGAGCCCCAGTTTATCCTCGCAGTTTTCTTCAGAGACTTCGCCGTCGAATGTCATGGGGATGAAAACGCCTTCTCCGGCTGCGGCCCCTACGGTTTCCATGATCGACTGCAGCGCGGCTTTGGTGTCCGTATCCGCCCCGGCTTCCTCTTTTTTTTCACAGGCGCCCAAAACAAGCGCTCCGAGCATCAAAACCGCCAAACCCGCGGCAAAAATTTTTTTCATACGACAAGTTCCTTTCAATAAATTATATTTGCGTTTAAAAATATCCCATTCTATAGATTTTACCACACCGGACAAATTAAATCATATAAAATTTGTGAATATTAAACGTTTTACACGAAAACAAAATTGTTACAAAATATGAATATTATAATTATCATATTTTTTTACAAAAAATATATTGCTATAATTTTTCATATGTGATATAATCTTTTTTGATGTTTTAATTTAAAGAAAAGAGGTTGGTTTTATGTCAAAATATTCAATAGGCGTGGATTTCGGGACGCTTTCCGCCCGCGCGCTGCTCGTCGACGCGGAGACCGGGGAGGAAATCGCGGTTGTTTCAAGCGATTACGAACACGCGGTGATAGACGAAACAATGCTGTACTCCAATAAAAAACTGCCGCCGGACTATGCCCTGCAGCATCCGCGGGATTATTTGGATTCATTTGAATCAACTGTAAAATCTGTGATTGCAAGCTCAAAGATCGACCCTTCCGATGTCATCGGGATTGGCATAGACTTCACGGCCTGCACGGTTTTGCCGGTCGCCGAAAACGGCGAGCCGCTTTGCTTCTTGGAAAAATACAAAGAGACCCCCCACGCCTACGTAAAGCTCTGGAAACATCACGCAGCGCAGAAATACGCCACCCTCATAAACGAAACCGCCGAAAAACGCGGCGAAGCCTGGCTTGCGAGATACGGCGGGAAAATATCGAGCGAATGGCTTTTCGCGAAGATTTTGCAGGTGCTCGAGGAAGCTCCGGAGATATACCGCGAAGCGGACTTTTTTATCGAAGCGGCGGACTGGATAATCTGGCAGCTGACCGGCGTCCAGACGAGAAATTCCTGCACTGCGGGATACAAGGCGATGTGGCATAAAGGCGACGGTTACCCTTCCAAGGAATTTTTCGGGGCGCTCAACCCGGAATTTGAAAATGTGGTCGGGGACAAACTGAACTGCCCAATTTCCCCAATCGGCGCAAAGGCGGGCGAACTCACAAAGGAAGCGGCGGCGCGCTGCGGGCTCGCGGAGGGCACATCGGTCGCCATCGCCAATGTGGACGCGCACGTCACGGTTCCCGCAGTGGGCATATCCGAAGAGGGCGACATGCTGATGATAATGGGGACCTCGACATGCCACATGCTGCTCGGCAGCAGCGAAAAGATCGTGCCGGGGATGTGCGGGGTGGTCGAGGACGGCATACTGCCGGGCTTTTACGGATACGAAGCGGGGCAGTCGTGCGTGGGCGACCATTTCGCGTGGTTCGCCGAAAATTTCGTCGCGGGCGGCGTCCCGCAAAACAAAATCGCGTATATAGCCGAAAAAGCGGGCAAATTAAAGCCGGGTGAATCGGGGCTTTTGGCCTTGGACTGGTGGAATGGAAACAGATCCGTTTTAGTCGACATAGACCTGACGGGGATGTTTCTGGGGATGACGCTTCTGACCAAACCCGAAGAGATGTACAGGGCGTTGGTCGAGGCGACGGCATACGGCACAAAAATGATCTTCGACACCTTCAAGGAAAACGACATAGAGGTAAAACGCGTTTTCGCAGCGGGCGGAATCGCGGAAAAAGACCCGAACACGATGCAGATTTATTCCGACGTGTTGAACCTGCCGATAAAAATAGCGGGTTCGGCGCAGGCGCCCGCCCTCGGTTCGGCGATATTCGGCGCGGTGGCGGCGGGCAAAAAAAGAGGGGGGTACGACTCGATAGGCGAGGCGTCGAAGACGATGAGCTCGCTGTCCGACAGGGTTTATTTGCCTTGTCCCGAAAATGTGAAAATTTACGCCAAACTCTATGCGGAGTACAGGACGCTGCACGATTATTTCGGCAGGGGCGCAAACGACGTGATGAAAAGGCTCAAAGAGATCAAAGCAGAGGTATGAGCAATTGGGAAAAATAAAATAATTAAAAATAATTAAAAAGGAGAATAAATATGTCATTTAAAATCAATTCAAAGAACATCCCGGAGGTAAAGCTCGGTATAGTGGCGGTGAGCCGCGACTGTTTTGTTTCGACGCTCAGCGAGAAAAGAAGGGAAGCGACCGTAAAATGCCTGACTGAAAAAAAGGTGAAAATCCATAACTGCAAAATAATCGTGGAAAATGAAAACGACGTTTTGAAGGCGATAGCCGACTTAAATGAGAATAATGTAAATGCGCTCGTGGTTTTTTTGGGCAACTTCGGCCCGGAAGGGCCCGAAACCATGCTCGCGCAAAAATTTGCCGGCCCCGTCATGTTCGCCGGGGCAGCGGAGGAATCGACGGAGGTTTTGGCCAGCGAGAGGGGCGACGCCTACTGCGGCATGCTCAGCATGTCATATAACCTGGCCCTGCGCGGGCTCAACGTGTATATCCCCGAATATCCCGTGGGAGACGCGTGCGAAGTCGCGGAAATGATAAAAGATTTCGAAATTATCGCAAGGGCCTATCTGGGCATCAAAGGGCTCAAAATCATCACTTTCGGGCCAAGGCCGTTCGACTTTTTCGCCTGCAACGCGCCGATTGCGCCGCTTTTCGATTTGGGCGTCGAGCTGCAGGAAAACAGCGAGCTCGATTTGTTCGAATCCTACAACAAACACGCCGGCGACAAGCGCCTGCCCGAGGTGGTCAAAGAGATCGAAGAAGATCTGAAAAACAGCAAATGCCATTTCCCGAAGGTGATACCAAACCTCGCGCAGTATGAGCTCACTTTGTCCGACTGGTTCGAAAAAAATCTGGGGGCTTCCAAATATACCGCTTTTGCCAACAAATGCTGGCCCGCGTTCCAGACGATGTTTCACTTTGTGCCCTGCTATGTCAATTCGAGGTTCGCCTCAAAGGGCATACCGATAGCGTGCGAAACGGATATCTACGGCGCGCTCACCGAATACATACTCACATGCATAACCGGGGAAAGCGTGACATTGCTGGATATAAACAACACGGTGCCCGCCGATTTGTACGAGACGCATAAAGCGCTGGCAAAAGAGTACGCGCAAAGCGATTTGTTCATGGGCTTCCACTGCGGGAACACACCTGTCTGCCGCCTGAAATCGGGCGCGCTCACCCACCAGCTGATCATGAAGCGCCTGCTCGAGCCCGACAGCGAGCCGTATATGTCGAGAGGGGCCCTGGAGGGGGACATCGCCGCTTCCGACATCACCCTGTTCAGGCTGCAGAGCTCAAAGGACGGCGAACTGCGCTCATATATCGCCCAGGGCGAAACCCTGGATATTCCCAGCAAATCATTTGGCGGCATAGGGGTGATCGCGGTAAAGGAAATGGCGAGGTTCTACAGGCATGTTTTGATCCAGAAGCAATTCCCGCACCACAGCGGCGTGGGCTTTTCGAAGTGCGGCAAATACCTGTTTGAACTCCTCAAGCTCATCGGCGTAAAGGATATAAACTACAATCAGCCCAAGGGCATTTTGTACAAAACCGAAAACCCGTTCTAACTCAAAACCAAACGGCGCACGCGGCGGGGCAAACGCCACTTAGGGTCCGCCCGCCGCGTGCATTTAAATTTTTGGAGAAAATAAATCATGGGTAAAAAAATTAAAATAGCGCTGATAATCGCCGCGGCCCTGATCATAGCCGCCGCCGCGGTTTTTGTCGCTTCGAAACTGATGAAAAGGGATAAAGTCCACGAAGCCAATCTCACTTTGTTCAAATGCCATATGGGCCAGAAGCTGACCGATTCCGATCTGACCGAGATAAAAGACATAATCGAAGCTGCGGTGCCCGGCAAAGTTCTGGATGTGGCAAAAGGATCCATCCCGTATATAGAGAGCCTCACGGGCGAGCAGGGCGAGGAAATAAACCTCGGGGACAGCGTGACGGTGACCTTATCCGTTTTGACCGAAGAGCAAAAGGTGGCGGCGTTTTCCGCAGTGGCGAAAAACTACGGGATAACCGGAGGCCATTTGGTGGAAATAAAAGACATATACCGAAACGATTAATTTAGAATTTGGGAAATTTTTGTGTTATGAATCAAAACAAAAACAAGATTTTGTGTTCCACGGGGACGATAATCGGCAGACTGAATGATTTTGATTACACGCTCATACCCGTGTACGCGAAAAACATAAATTGCGACGGATATGAATTTATGATGGAGCCGTTTTGGAACGACGAAAAAAAAGCGGATGAAATCGTATCGTATCTGCTGCCTTTCGGCATAAATTTCGAAACCCTGCATATGGATAAATACATCGGGGACATGATAAGCGGCGGCAAACCCGGCGAACTCGCCGAGGCAAAGCGCGTTTTTGAACTGAATTGTGTGACAGCTGCGAAACTCGGCGCGGAGCTTCTTGTTTTGCATCTGTGGGGCGGGCCTTCCTCAGATCAGAACATCGGCGAAAACATAAAGGTTTACGCGGATTTGCTCGGGATTGCAAAAAGATACGGTCTGGCGCTGAGTGTGGAAAATGTGGTATGCAACACATATAACGCGCTTGTGCACATGGAAGAACTGTACAGGACATACAAAAGCGCCGTGAAATTCACGATAGATATAAGGCACGCCGAATTTCACAAAATGTTAAAGGCGACCTGCGAAGCCCGGTTTCTGTGGGAGAATGAGCTCGTGCCGCATTTTCACATAGCGGACTATAAGGGAGGCTATATGGACTGGTCGAAACTCCGGCCCGTTTTGCCGCCCGGGGAAGGGGAAATCGATTTCGGGTATTTTTCCGGGTTTTTGAAAAAGACGGGTTACAGGGGTTCGTTTACGCTCGAGGCGAGCGGGGCGATGAAGGAGACGGGTATGGATTTTGAAAAACTGAACAGGTGTCTCGATTTTGTCCGCGCTTTATTGATATAACAAAAAAATATATTGACTTTTGGTTTACAATGGTGTATAATGAGAAAATAACAGACAAAACGGAGGAAAAACCATGTCACAAAAATTAACGGCGCAAGATATAAAAATAGAAAAAACAAACCGGCCCAAAATAAAGCCGCCGCCCGAGGATATGATTTTCGGCAAAAATTTTTCGGATCATATGTTCATTATGGAATACGGCGTCGAAAAAGGCTGGAATAATCCCAAAATCGTACCGTACGGCGAAATATCGCTTTCGCCGGCCTCGATGGTTTTCCATTACGGGCAGGAACTCTTCGAAGGGCTGAAAGCGTACAGAACCGCTTCGGGAAAAATCCGGCTGTTCAGGCCGGAAAAAAACGTGGCCCGCATGAACTGGACCTGCGAGCGCCTCTGCATCCCCGAGCTCGACCCGGAGTTTGCCCTCGAGGCGATAAAGGCGATTGTGAAATTCGACTCCGACTGGATCCCGTATGAGCCCGAATATTCGCTCTATATCAGGCCTTTCATAATCGCGACCGACCCGTTTATCGGGGTGAAGCCGTCGTCCTCATATCTTTTTATGATAATACTTTCGCCTGTGGGCGCGTATTATCCCGAAGGGATCGACCCCGTGAAGATCTATGTCGAGAACGAATATGTGAGAGCTGTAAAGGGCGGTTTGGGTTTCGCCAAAGCGGGCGCGAATTACGCCGCTTCGCTCAAAGCGCAGGATAAAGCCAAAAAAATCGGATATACGCAGGTTTTGTGGCTCGACGGCGTGGAGAGAAAATACATCGACGAAGTCGGGACGATGAATGTGATGTTTGTCATAGGGGGCAAAGTGGTAACTCCGAGCCTCGACGGCAGCATACTGCCGGGGGTCACGAGAGATTCGGTCATCATGCTGCTTAAGGACTGGGGATATACAATAGAGGAACGCAGACTCGCCCTTTCCGAAATAATCGAGGCGAACAAAAACGGCACCCTCGGCGAAGCCTTCGGGACCGGGACCGCCGCCGTCATTTCGCCGATAGGGACGTTGAATTCGGACGGCGAAATAATAGAGATAAACGGCGGCCGGATAGGCCCCATAGCCCAAAAGCTCTACGATACGATAACCGGCATACAATACGGAAAAACCGAAGACAGATTCAACTGGACGCTTGAACTTTGATCAGGGTGAAAAATTTATGAAGTGGTCCGACGAATACAGGGTGCATTATTATTACACGGATTATAACAACGTCTTAAAGCCTGCGTATATCGGCAGATATATGCAGGAGACCGCTTGGAACGCGCTTAAAAACTGGGGACCGTCGCCGGCTTATCTGTATGAAAAAAAACTCGCCTTCATTTTGACGAAGATTAGTTTCAGGTATTACGGGCAAATACGCGAAGACGAGATAATAAAAGTCGAAACATGGGCGAATCCGCCCAAAACCGTCGTATTCCCGAGGCATTACCGGATATACAGGGGCGGCGAAACAGCCGTCGAGGCGGTTTCGGAATGGGTGCTTTTGGACACCGAAGGAAAAAATATACTGCGCCCCGCCGACTACAGTGAGGTTTTGACCGCTTATGACGGCGAAGAACCGGGGTTTACGGTTCAAAAACGGATCAAAATGCCGGAAAACATGGACGCCGCGGCGGAATATACGGTCGGTTATTCCGATATAGACACAAATTTTCATATGAACAACGCGCGCTATATAGACCTGATATGCGATAACCTGTATTCACCCGAGGACACGATTTCGCCCTTTCTGCAAAAAAGGCTCATATCCCTCGACATAAATTACACCGGCGAAGCGCGCTTCGCCCAGACAATCGCGATAAATAAAGGCGTGGTATCCGGGGACGGCGGCGCCCCGGTAAGAACAGAGGAGCACTACATGAAGGCGAAAATAAAAAACGGGGGGCAGAATTGTTTCGAAGCCAAAATAGCAATAGCGCCGGAAAACGGACAAGAGGGAAGGGGAGAATAAGATGCTGCTGTCGAGCTTGAGAAATTTTTTCATATCGCTGTTTATCACCCTGATAGTGTTCGGGGTTGCGGCGCATTTTTTGGTGGGATTCATCAATGAGAATCTGATCGGATTTACCAACCCCCAGCCGACGTCCGGCCCGGAAGAAGGGACCACGGATGAAAATGACAATTCCGATACGCCGGAAAACGGCGATACAAACGTGTTTACGGTTTTGGTTTTGGGGATCGACGACGGGCAGTCGCAGCCCAGGGATTATGAAAACGACGAAAACGACAAAGAAAATGAGGCGAAAAGAGAAGCCGATACGATTTTTCTGATAAATATAAACGCGATAACGAGGGTTATCATGGTTTCTTCGCTGCCCTGCGACATGAAAATCGAAGGGGACGGATATATACTCCGTCTGGGGTCCGTTTACGCGCACGGCGGCGTGGGACTCATGAAAAAGGCCGTGCACGCGTACACGGGGCTTGAAGCCGATTATTGTTTTGTGCTGGATTACGACAGCGTGGAAATGATCATCGATTCATTGGGAGCCATGGAATACGCCATAAACGAAGATATGTACTATAAGCCGGTGCCTTACGACGTGACCACTACCGAAGCCACGACGACCGAAAAAAGCGAAAATGACGAAAATACCGAAGAAACGCAGGAAACGACAAACCGCAATATAATAAACATCAAAAAAAGCGAGCAGACGACAAACGAGCAGGGGAAAGCGGTGATAAACGGAGCGGCCGCAATCCAGATACTCAGATATAAAAATTACAAAAACGAAGAATACAGCCGCAATTCGGTGCAAATAAATTTTGTGCGGGAATTCGTCAGACAGAAGATGACCCTTGAAAATCTGACGAGGGCGGATGAGCTGTACGAAAAAATAAAAGAAGCTGTCGTCGCCTCGGATATGGATAAGGAAGTTTTTAAGTTCTATACAAATACGCTGTTCTCCCTCTCCGATTTCGAAGTGGCAATAGAGCCTTATCCCGGTTCCGTGAAAATCGAAAACGGAACGGCGTTTTTTGATCCGATTTTAAAAAGCGCGATAGAGCGGTACAAAAAGTACAGAAAAGTGAAAGAAGTCGATCTGACCGGGGAGAGCGCCACGGGCGGTCTCCCGAATTGAGACAATATTGATATATGTGCGGGCATGGCGGAATTGGCAGACGCGCCGGATTTAGGATCCGGTGGTTTACCCGTGCAGGTTCAAGTCCTGTTGCCCGCACCAAACATAAAGCAAGCCTGCGCTGAAAAATATTTCGAGAACTAACATTCGGAACAAAGTGGAAAACCCCGAAATTGCGGCCTTTGGGATAAGGAGAAATTTTATGGAAATGATTTACGATATATCTGTAAAAACGAATGCAGGTGCGGACTTCTACCTGCTACTCGGCGATTTTCTGGATTCGTTTTACAAGCTGACAGATAAAGAAAAAACCATAGTACTGTCGGTTGCGCCTGATGATATGGCGAAACCGGAATATGTTCCGTTTCTCGCGTCTGCGGCGCATAAACTCGCAGACGACTTTGTCATAAAACCGCCGGATTGGGTATTTGATAAACGATGTTATCTCCCCGGCGATAAGCCTCATTTTGCCTGTAACGCCAAAGGAAACCTGCGTCTGTGGTTTATGTATAAATCCCCGTCGGAATTTAAGCACCGCAATTTATTTGTAGATGAAAATGTGTTATCAAGGGTATAGGAGGCATTTGTTGTATGACAAGAGAACAAATATTAGACAACCTTCGTCAGTTGGGTGAGGAATTGGATGCGCTTGGCATGTTCGGCGAAATTCTTCTTACGGGAGGAGCGGCAATGTGCCTTGTTCACGACGCAAGAGATATGACAAAAGACATAGACGCATTATATGAGCCGAAGCCGATCATAAATAAGATTGTGGTTAAAATAGCAAAAAAGAATGATTTGCCGCCCGATTGGTTGAACGACGGCGTAAAAGTATTTTTGACGCCAAATGCACCGAGAGAGGATTTTACTTCGTTCAAGGGATTGCGAATACAGACCGTATCCGCCGAATATCTACTGGCAATGAAATTAATGTCGTCAAGATACGGCGAGAAAGATTATGACGATATCCGGTTTCTTTTTAATAAACTTGGGGTTAAAACAACCGAACAAGCGAGCGAAATATTAACGTCTTTTTACGATGTGAATACTGTTCCGGCACGAACAAAATATGTGATTGAAAATGTTATCAATGAACAAAGTCCTTAAAAACAAGGCTAAAAGAAATATATTATAGCGGTTTGATTTAATCTGCGGAAAAACGCATCGGGTAGGGGCGCACAGTGTGCGCCCGTGGTTTCAGACCGGCGCAGGGTGTTTATGCGGACGAACGCTGTTCGTCCCTACAGTAATTCCGTTCATTTTATCAATTTGCTATAATATTGAAATCTGTTTGAAAAAGTGATATGATGTATAGTAGGGATAATTGCAAGTGAAATGATAAAACAAGAACATATCTATTTCTAAAAAACAAAAATGGGGAGGTCAGATACAATGCACGAAAAGATAATAATCGACGAGCAGTTCAAGGCGCTGCTGCCCGCGTTAGACGCACAGACATACGCTCTGCTCGAAGAAAGCCTGCTCGCCAACGGCTGCCTGCACCCGCTCGTGCTGTGGAACGGAGTGCTGATCGACGGGCACAATCGGTACGAGATATGCACGAAACACGAAATCCCGTTTGAGACGATCGACAAAGAGTTCGGCAGCCGCGACGAAGCGCTGATATGGATCATATCAACACAGGTGGCGCGGCGCAACCTTACGCCGATGCAGCTCTCCTACTTTCGCGGGGTGCACTACAACGCGGACAAGCGGTTGGTGAAAAAC
>WQXD01000023.1 GCA_009785015.1 Oscillospiraceae bacterium
AAATTTTGACTAATTTTATGATAATTTTACTGGTTTTCCCCCTGCTTTTTGGGGGTCAACAATATATACGGTTAGTTTGTTTTGCTTGATTCTTTCAGCTCTTCCGACTTTCCGTCGAAACTTAATAATTCAATGGAGGAAATAAAAAGAATTTCTGCGCCTATCGCTCAAAAATACGGCGTAAAAAAAATGGCACTGTTTGGTTCTTACGCCCGCGGTGAACAGAAAAAAACAAGCGACATCGATTTTTGGATTGATAAAGGCGAAATTAAAGGATATTTCCGGCTTGCGGGGTTTCAGCGGGAATTGGAAGAAAATTTATTGGTGCCTGTTGACGTGCTGACGACCGGTGCGTTAAGCGATGAATTTTTGGAAAGAATCAAAAACGAGGAAATAATTATTTATGAGCGAAATCAGTGATTAAGTAAAGTGACGGGTGATTCGTGCCCACAAAACGACATCGGATTTTACAAAACACCACCGCCCCCGGCGGAGCCTCTTTACTAAAGAGGCCTTTGGAATTACATTCCCGTTCGTGTGCGAATGGTCGGGAAAAAGGCGGAATAATGGGGGGATAATGGACGAAATGTATTAAAATTGTATGAGCCAACATGTACAAATGAAGCCATTCAAACGACACATATTATTCCGTATTTGGATGTTTGCGGAGTTCCGGTAGCTCGTTTATTTACGCTGTATTCAAATAAAAATCAGCCAACGTATAAAATCAATTCTTCGCCGTCCATATAAATAATTTTGACGGATTCGAGCAGGGCGTATTTTATGTTGGGATTGTACCAGACGTTTTGAGTCGATATTGATTTTCGCTCTCCCGATTCGATAGGTCCAGTCAATTCCAATCCAACGGTACTTTTGTCTCCAATACTTGAAAAAACGATATCGTCCACGGCATTATATGGGGTTACGTAAAAGTACATATACTTAATTGTCTTGTCGCTTTCGTTTGAAAATAATATACTTAAGTCTACGCCATTTGCGTTGTTGGGCTTACTGGTCACTATACTGTAAATTGACAAATAATTTTCGAGTTTTAATAAAGCGGGTATTTCTTTTATGCTGATTCCAATGGTATTAATTATATTGTTTGTGTGATAAATATTTAGAGTAAAGCATTCAAAATCATAAAAGATGTAATCGAGTGACACGTTAGAAACATTAAGGGTGTCAATTTTAGTTGGTTTGCCGTAAGCGTTTATGACGTTTTCTATAGTTTCCCCTACGAATATATTGCCGTTAAAACACAGGGTATATTCGTTACGGACAAAATTGTTTTTAATCGGTTTTTGAATCGTTATTGATTCGATATATTGACCTATTGGAATTTTATGCGTATATGTAGTCATAGCGTGACTATCGAAACTGACGTAACTAAAATTACCCTGGCTATATTGACTTTTTTCATATTTTACATTCAAATCTCGAATAAAAGTTGAAATATCGGAAAAAATATTCGCTTTTGTGTTTTGTTCTTTGCAGGTTATAAAATTTGTCGAAGCAATTGGATTATTTTTCAGAAATAAAACGTTTTCTTCAATAACGGGTTCTTCGGTCGTTTCTTCAAGGGTCATTTCGATTGTAGGCTCTTCCGTTGTTTCTTCAAGGGTTGTCTCCATCGTTGATTCTCCGATACTGGTCATTTCAGGCGTAGTTATTGTGATTGCATTGGTCGTAGATTTTAAATGTTCCAATTCCGCACGTAATGATTCAAGTTCATCGTTGGTATTATTGCCGCAACCGAAAAGGAAAACATTGGATAACAAGACCGCACATAGAAGGAAAACAAATTTTTTCATAAAAAACCTCCATGTTTAAAAATAAATTTTGTAAGACAAATTATATCACATAAAGTAATTATTGTCAAGCATAAATTATAGTGCTGAAAAATCAATAAAAATCCTTTACAATATGTAGGGGTGATGTAATATGTTTAGCGTTAAAAACGATGAGACGGCAAGCAAGACATTTCGTATGCCAATGAATTTGTTAAAAAAATTAGAAAAATTATCCGATGAAAAAAACATTTCGTTGAGTAAATTAGTAATCCAATGCTGTGAATATGCGTTGGAAAATCTTGAAACCGAAAGCGGTGAAATGAAAAACAAAAAATGAACGCAGAACCTTATATGTGCATACAAGGTTCAACATGTTCATTTGTTTAAAATTTTGGGAAAGCAAATTTCCCGATTTTATTTAACAATACGGGTCTTAATATAGTGAAATATAATATCTGCACATACCTTGATCAGTTAACTTTTTACATTTAATCACGCCAAAATCGCTTGACAAAATATATCACGTATGATATATTATATAGGGGGTGACAATAAAATTGTTTGAAGTTGAATTTTATGATGATAAAAGCGGAAACGAACCGATAAAAGATTTTATTTTAGAATTAGAGGAAAAAGGCAAAACCAGTAAAGCGGACAGAAACAGAGCGGATACAATATACAGATATATCCGTGTATTAGAAAAATCAGGAACAAGGGCGGGTTTGCCTTACGTTAAACATATAGACGGCGATATATGGGAATTACGCCCGAATAGTGACAGAGTGTTTTTCTTTTTTTGGGCGAATAATACTTTTATTTTGGTACACCATTTTTTGAAAAAAACGAAAAAAACCCCTAAAAGCGAAATAAAGCAAGCGGAGCGGAATATGACGGATTACTTGAACAGACACCCCCGAAAAAATAAATAACGGAGAGGAGCGGAGAGTATGGGAACAAAATTCAGCGATTTATGGAACGACCCGGATTTTATAACCCCCGAACGCAAAGCAAAGATAGATTTAGAGGCTGATTTAATCGTTAAGCTAATAGAGGCGCGGGAACAAAAAGGGATAACGCAAAAACAACTTGCGGAAATGACGGGCTTGAAACAGTCAAATATTGCGCGGCTTGAAAATTCGACGGTTACGCCGAAAATAGATACATTAATAAAAGTTTTAGAGCCGTTAGGCTATACTTTGACAATAGTGCCTAAATAATAAGCGAAATTTGAAATGTGACAGCATATAAAAAACAGCGCTTTTTTCAAAGTAATATACATCTGAAAAAAGCGCTGCCGCAAAAACATTTCTGAAAATATATTCGGCAAACCCGAAGCATCGCATGTCTGCCGTACTTTACGCGTTATCTACCTTGTTCATATGCTTGATAAGTTCAAGCACTTTATTGGAATAGCCCCACTCGTTGTCGTACCAGGAAACAAGTTTGACAAACGTGTCGGTCAATGCAATCCCCGCCTTTTCGTCGAATATCGAGGTGAGCGCGCAGCCGATGAAATCGGAGGAGACGACCATTTCGTCGGTGTATCCCATCACGCCTTTCATCTCGTTTTCGGCGGCGCGTTTGAGCTCGGCGCATATCTCTTTGTAGCTCGCGGGTTTCTTGAGGTTTACGGTCAGATCCACTACGGATACGTTGAGCGTCGGCACCCTCATCGCCATGCCGGTGAGCTTGCCGTTGAGCTCGGGTATGACGACGCCGACCGCCTTGGCCGCGCCGGTAGTGGACGGGATGATATTGCCGCTTGCCGCGCGCCCGCCGCGCCAGTCTTTTCTGGAGGGGGCGTCCACGACCATCTGGGTGTTGGTTGCGGAGTGTATGGTGGTCATAAGCCCGTCCGCTATGCCGAAGGCGTCGTTTACGACTTTAGCCAGAGGAGCGAGGCAGTTTGTGGTGCAGGACGCATTGGAAACGAAATCCATGTCTTTTGTGTATTTGTCCAAGTTCACGCCGCACACGAACATGGGCGTGTCGTCTTTTGAGGGCCCCGTGTATATGACTTTTTTCGCCCCGCCCTCCAGATGCGCCTTTGCCATTTCCTTTGAATGGAATATGCCGGTGGCGTCGGCGACATACTCCGCGCCGGCTGAGCCCCACGGGATATCCTTCGGGTCTTTTTTGTCGAAGAAGGCGATTTTTTTGCCGTTTACGGTCACGTAATTTTCGCCGAATTCGATCGTACCGTCAAAGGCTCCGTGAACCGTATCGTATTTGAGCATATACGCCACATAGTCGGGGGACATGAACGGGTCGTTTATCGCGATGAATTCATAATCGGGGTTGTTGATGCCCGCTCTGAAAACAAGCCTTCCGATGCGCCCGAAACCGTTGATACCAATTTTAACTGCCATTTTACTTCCTCCTGAATCTTAATTAATTGTGTTTTATGTTTGTTAAATTTTTGACAATCTCTCTTGACGGTATTTTACCATAAACCGCTGCTTTTTGTCAATATGTTTTTTATTTTCAACAAAATGTTTACATATCATTCATATTTGCGCGTTTGCCCGGACTCCTGGCGGAATGCCGAAGCAGCGCGCCGCGTTTTCGCCCGTTTTTGCCACCACTTCTTCGGCTGTGATATTTTTCAGCCCGGCGATACTCTGGGCGATCAGGGGTAGGTATCCCGAATCGTTGCGCCGGCCCCTGTAGGGATGGGGGGCAAGATAGGGGCAGTCGGTTTCCAGCAGGATATATTCGAGCGGCAGCGCTTTTATCGTTTCGCGGCAGTCTTTCGCGTTTTTAAACGTGGCCACCCCGCCAAACGACATCATATAGCCGAGCCCCGCGAGCTCGCCCGCCATTTCCGGGCTCCCCGCATAGCAGTGGAACACGCCCTTCAAAACCCCTTTGTATCTTTTTGCCATATCGAGGCACTCCGCGTGAGCTTCCCGGTCGTGTATGACCACCGGGTATCTTATTTCGGCGGCGAAAGCCATCTGTTTTTCAAACCAGCGGCGCTGGGACTCTCTGGCGGAGAAATCGTAATGGAAATCGAGCCCGATCTCACCGACTGCCACGGCTTTTTTGTTTTTCAGCAAACCCGCGAGAACGTCCAGGGTGTTTTCGGGCGCAGTTTCCGCGGCGTGGGGGTGTATGCCCACGGACGCATAGACGCAATCGTACTTTTCAGCCAATTCCACGCTCGCTTTTGAGCTTTTTATGCTCGAACCGCTGTTGATAATCGCGTCCACGCCGCTTCTTAGGGCGGCGGTTATCGTTTCGTCCCTGTCGGCGTCATACCGCCTGTCGTCGTAATGCGCGTGAACGTCTATGAGCATAGCAACCTCTAAAAAAAATTATCCAAACCCGCAATTTTGCGGCCTGCAAGTTCGATTATATCACGCTTTTTGTTTTTTGTCAAGGATTTTTTAAATTTTCACAAAATTCAATAAATTCAATAAATTTGAAAAATTAAAAAAATTGTTACAATAAGCGCGATAAATAATGCCGATTGTTATGGTATTATTACGATAAAATTTCATTAAAACCAAAAAACGGAGGAAAACCAAAAATGGCCAAAAACAGAGTCATCTGCGAAAAAAACAATGTGGACTATATCAGCGTGAGAAAGGCGATGTGCGCCGACGCGCGCACAAAAGAAGAACTCAAAGAAATGGCGGGCGTCTGCCTTGAGTGCGAAGGTTGCAAAAGCGAGCTCGACGGCATACTCGGCTCAGTCTGCGGATGTGCGGGCGTGTCGCTGGCGGCTGTGGTGGAAGCGGTCAAAAACGGCGCGGATACCGTGGAAAAAGTGGGAGAGGCGACCAAGGCGGGGACCGATTGCGGCAGGTGCAAAATCCTGATTGAAAATGTGATAAAACTCGGCCGTTAAGTTTAAATTGAGTTCATATTACCCCTATATAATGACATTACAAAAATCACAAAACGGGGGAATTACTGCCAATGCTTTTACTCAAAAATATCGTCAAAAATTACACCATCGGGGACAACGTCATCCGGGCGCTCCGGGGCGTGAATCTGGAATTCCGGAAAAGCGAGTTCGTCTCGATACTCGGCCCTTCCGGCTGCGGCAAAACCACACTGCTCAACATCATCGGCGGGCTCGACAGGTACACGAGCGGCGACTTGGGCGTAAACGGGGTTTCGACAAAGGAATTCAAGGACAGGGACTGGGACGCGTACAGGAACCGCTCTGTCGGGTTCGTGTTCCAGACCTACAATCTGATCCCCCACCAGACGGTGCTCTCCAACGTCGAGCTCGCCATGACGCTTTCGGGCGTCTCCAAGGCGCAGCGCAAAAAGCACGCGACGGAAGTGCTCAAAAAAGTGGGGCTCGAAGACCAGATATACAAAAAACCCAACCAGCTCTCAGGCGGCCAGATGCAGAGGGTGGCAATCGCGCGCGCGCTGGTAAACGATCCCGAAATCGTGCTCGCCGACGAACCCACCGGAGCCCTTGACACCGGGACCAGCACCCAGATCATGGAAATCATGAAGGAAATAGCCAAAGACAGGCTTGTGGTCATGGTCACGCACAACCCCGACATAGCCCAAACATATTCGACCAGGACGATAAAACTTTTGGACGGAGAGGTCATAAGCGATTCCAATCCCTACACCGAAAATGAATTGGACGTCGAGCCCGCCGAAAAATCAAAGCAAAAAGGCAAAAAAACCGCGAAGAGCATAAGGCCCCCGAAAGTTTCCATGTCGTTTCTCACGGCGCTGGCGCTCAGCCTCAATAACCTGCTGACCAAAAAAACCCGGACATTTCTGACCGCTTTCGCCGGCAGCATAGGGATCATCGGCATAGCGCTGATTTTATCCCTGCAAAACGGCGTCCAGCTGTATATCGACACCGTGGAAGCGGACACCCTTTCGAGCTATCCGGTCTCCATTATGCAGGTTTCCACGGATTTCAGCGGCCTGCTCGGGGTTTCCATGGGGATACACGACCGGGTTACGCATGAAGAAAAAATCGAACGCGAACCGGGCAGGGTATATTCATACGACGTCATGGTGGAAGTTATCAATTCGATGACTGCCAGCGTGAACCGGAACGACCTCAAAAATTTCAAGGCATTTTTGGACAGCGAAAAAGAAACCCTTAAAAAATTCACAAACGATATAAAATACGGCTATTCGACCACCATGAACGTATATAAATCCGACACTTCCGAAGGCGGCCTCGTGGAATGGCAGGTAAACCCGAGCACGCTCTTAAATTCGCTGAATATGCGGGGCGCGTCGGGCGGCCTGGGCGGCGGTATGGGAGGAATGGGCGCCATGGGGGGAATGGGCGGACTTGACGTATGGCGGGAGCTTTTGGACAATGACAAGGTTTTGGGGGTGCAGTTTGACGTCGTGGCCGGAAGGCTTCCCCAGAATTACGACGAAGTTATATTGGTCGTAAGCCGGGACGACGAAATCACCGACTTCGCCCTGTATACGCTCGGCTTAAAGGACCGGGCAGATCTGCGCGGCATTTGGAGAAGGGCCGCCACCGAAGACGACGAGGAAGAAGAGGATGAAGCGGCAGAAGAAGAAGCGGAGCCGATTTCCTTTTCATACGACGAATTGCTCGAGCTCACTTTCAAACTTGTGACAAATCCGGATTTTTTTGAAAAAGAAGACGGTATCTGGGTGGACAAAAGCGGAAATGAGCTGTACATGAAAAGCGTGATAGAAAAATCCGAAGAGATAAAAGTGGTCGGAATCGCCCACCCCGCGGAAAATGCCGGCGCTGCCGCCGGAAACGGAGCGGGATATATAGGGTACACCAAAGCCCTCATGGAAAAGCTGATCGAAAAGGTAAACGCGAACCAGGCGGTGATCGAACAAAAGGCGGACCCCGGCTTGGACATATTCACAAACAAGCCCTTTCAGCCCGAAGAAGAGGACGATTTCGACGAAGAACCGCAGACGCTGCTCACAGCCGAAGAGATAGCGGCTTTCGATATCAGCGTGCTCCCCGAAGAATATCAGCAGTACTGGGACAGCGGCTATATATCCGACGAGCAGAAATCCGAGATAATCATAGAATACACGACAGGCGCCGAAACCGAAAATCCTTATTCGACTTCTACATATGAGAGAAATTTGCGCGCGCTGGGCGTCTCCGATATAAGCGAGCCGAGCAGTATTTCGATATACCCGGCGGACTTCGCCTCAAAAGACGAGATTATAAAAATAATAGACGATTTCAACAAAAGGATGTCGGACTCCGGGGAGGACGACAAAGTGATACAGTACACGGATTTCGTCGGGCTGATCATGTCGTCTGTGAGCAATATAATAAACACGATAAGCATCGTCTTGATAGCGTTCGTCTCCATCGCGCTGGTGGTCTCCTCGATTATGATAGGCATCATCACATATATATCAGTGCTCGAACGCACGAAGGAAATCGGAATACTCAGAAGTATCGGCGCCTCGAAAAACGATATATCGAGGGTATTCAACGCGGAGACTTTGATTGTGGGGCTGACTGCGGGGCTTATCGGCATATTGGTGACCATACTGCTTTGCATTCCCGCGAATATCATAATAAAAGCGATCACGGAGATATCCAATGTGGCGGCTCTTCCGGTGTTCGGGGGAGTCGGGCTTGTGATAATCAGCACGGTGCTTACGCTCATTGCGGGATTCATCCCCTCGAAAATCGCCGCGAAAAAAGACCCGGTCGTGGCCCTCAGAACGGAGTAAAAAAAATAAAAAGAGAAACGCGAAAATATTTTTCGCGTTTCTCTTGACAAATATATATTTATGTCGTATAATAATAGTTGGCAGGCATTCGGCGACATAGCCAAGTGGTAAGGCAGAGGTCTGCAAAACCTCTATTCACCGGTTCAAGTCCGGTTGTCGCCTCCAATGAAAAACCCCGGTATATTGCGGTATATCTGGGGGTTTTTGTTTTGCGGGAAAACTTGAAACCACGATTAAATTAAAAATCCCTCTTGACATATTTTGCAGAATATGGTAGAATGTATAACACTAATTAACCCCAAAATAAAAAAGGAAATAATAATTTCATATAATACAAAAAGGAGATCAAACAAAAATGCCAAAAGAAAAAAACATAAGCGATACAATCAAAGCAAAGGGCGTTGAAATTTCCGTGGTTTCGTCACCGGGCAAAGACGATTATATATCTTTGACAGATATGGCGAAGTTCAAAAATGCAAAAGATGCGTTTATCGTAGTGGCCAATTGGTTTCGCAATCGGAACACTATTGAATTTTTAGGTCTGTGGGAAACGTTAAACAATCCCGCTTTTAAACCTATCGAATTCGAGGGGTTTAAAAATGAATCCGGTTCAAATTCTTTTGTGCTAACGCCTCAACAATGGGTAAAATCCACAAATGCCATCGGCATTACATCAAAATCAGGTAGATACGGAGGCGGCACTTATGCGCACAAAGACATTGCTTTCAAATTCGCTTCTTGGCTGTCCGTCGAATTTGAACTATACGTCATAAAAGACTATCAGCGGTTAAAAGAGAGCGAGGCTCATCAGACGGCGTTGGATTGGAGCGTAAAGCGGATTTTGGCAAAAGTGAACTACAAAATTCATACCGATGCCGTCAAAGACAATCTAATTTCGGAAGATTTGACCGCTACAGAGCAAAACTATGTTTATGCCAACGAAGCCGATTTATTGAACGTCGCTGTATTCGGCAAAAAAGCGTGGGAATGGAAACTTGAAAATCCCGATGAAAAAGGCAAGAACATACGCGACTTTGCGAGCATTGAGGAATTGCTTGTCATCGCCAATCTTGAAACGACAAATGCGCTGCTCATTAAACAAGGTTTATCACAGCAGGAAAGGCTGTCAGAATTAAGAAAATTGGCCATAACGCTTTTCGGGCAAATTCAAAATACCAAAGGCGCAAAAGACTTAAAGCGGCTAAATAACCAGACCGCTATAAATCTGCCGGACGAAAAACTTGACAATCCAAAAAAAGATAATTGATTTGTGTTCAAGTTTTGTTCAAGAAAATTATTAAAAGATACCAAAAATCACTAAACGATACAACAAGCAAAAACCATAAACACCGCATAAAACCGCAAAATACCAACCACAACAAAACGCCGCAAAAAGTCAAAAAAAGCTCTGCAAAACCTTCACCACCGGTTCAAGTCCGGTTGTCTGTCGCCTCCAAAGAAAACCCCCGGTATATTGCGGTATATCGGGGGTTTTGTTTTGCGGGAAAGTTACAAATTTGTTACAGTTTTGTAAACGTCTTGTGTTTTTTTGAAATATGTATTATAATAAATCCCGTTGATTAAAAAGAGAGGTGTGTTAATTATGAAATTATGTAACGCGGAAGTTATCAAAAAAATCAAGGATTTGGAAGAACAGAAACAAGAAATTCTGTCAGACGAACAAAAAAATTGTACTACTACGTATCAAACAGAAACCGATATGATTGATACCGGCTATGACTTTGAAAAGACAAGAACCGCCGTTGAAAATCTGAATAAAGAAATTATGCGTTTAAAACATGCGTTGAACATTTCAAACTCTACTGTTATTGTGCAGGAGTTCGGTTTGACAATAGGCGAATGTCTGGTATATATGGCACAGCTGAACAACGAAAAATTCGTGCTGGAAAAACTGAGCCGTAACCGGAGCAAATCGAGAACCACACTATATAACGGCACGGTCGAATATACCGATACGAATTATGACGTTGAGGTATGCAAGGATAAACTGAATAGCATAAAAGAAACCATACGGCAGTTACAGTTGTCGATAGACCGTGTAAATCTCAATAATATGATAGAAATATGATTGTTTTTCCGTACGCAACTTTATTCAAAAAATATTTGCCGGTCCCGGCCTACAGGATATAGTTATTGTTTACGGTTGAGGCTTATTATTTATTTGATTATGCTTTATTGACAAAGTTTAATGTTTTAGTCAATATGGATTTTGAAATTAAAAAAGAACAAATAAAAGTTGTGTAAAAAACTTTTTGCGGCGGCGGAAGTATCGGTTATAATCCGCCGCATTTTATTTTGGAAAGAGGGTATATATGTTATTAAAATCACAGCCACTTGACCCGAAATTTTGCGAAAAATTTAAATTGGGTGATGACGAATCAGAACGGAAAATCAAATCACAGCATATCGGTAAAATGTTTGACGATATACTTGATGGTAAACGAAAAATCGGATTAAAAACACGCATTGGTTGGATATGGCGTGATATTAAAGGTGTATTTTACGATATGAAATATGCGGTTCGCAACCGTTTAAAATGGCGTAAGTCCATAAGCGGTTTACGCCCATGGGAAGGATTCGATGGACTTATAACCGTTATGCAGGCACATCTGCGGGATTATATTACGACGGAAGAAAAGTATGGTCATTCGCTGGAGGAATATAAAAACAAAAAAATAGCGACCGCCAAAGAAACCGTTGAAATATTAGAGCGTATGAGAGAGCCGATTGATTATTCAATCAAACGGCGTGATGAAGTTGAATCAAGATACCCTAAATATCAATCATTAATCACAAAATATGAATCCGGCAGTACATTGTGTAGTGGTGATTTTGTGGTGCAAGATAATGGTTGGGTAGGCATGGAAAGCGGAAAAGACCCGCGCAGGGGATATTTTGAATTTGTAAATGGGTGTTTTGAATTGGCTGAAAGCCCTGACCAAACCGAAACGGATAGATTGCTTGCGGAACTTATGCAATATCACGAGGAAATAGATAATGCTTATGGGCAAGCCGATATTGATTCGGATAACGATTTTGAGCGGTTAGGGGAACTGTTAAAAGAAAATTTTTATACATGGTGGGATTAAAAAAAAGAGGCGAGCGATATAGATATATTTAAAGCCGTCAAAACTCAAGATATTAACGCAAAGTCAAAAGAAGCCTACAACAAAAAAGCCTATGATTATGACAACACACTGGAGGGTAGAATTGTTTACAGCAAATATCCTATGCTGACATTTCAGGTTGCGGGGTGTGAAAAAATACCATTTGACGATGGCATGATGGATATAATCACTATATGCGCAGTATATTATCATTTCCAATAATCCGGTTGTCGCCTCCATAAGAAAAGCCCCGATATATTGCGGTATATCGGGAGGTTTTGTTTTTGCGGGAAAACTTGAAACCACGGTTAAATTAAAAATTCCTCTTGACATATTTTGCAGAATATGGTAGAATACATAATACTGATATATTCGGAAGGGCGGTGTTGTATATTGCCCCTGACGGCAATAAAATTGCAGTTGCCCAAGAAAGAACGGGGAAAAATTATTATGCCAAATACTAAAAAATTCGATAAATTCAAACAATCGCTCATAGCCGAAAATGAACGCCGGTACGGCGCGGAAATCCGCGAGAAATACGGCAGCAAAACCGTGGACGAATCCAACTCGCATTTGAAAGGCTTGACGCAAGAACAATATGACGAAGGTGAACGATTTCGCTTTGCGCTTGAAGAAACATTGAGAACCGCTTTTGCCGGCGGCGACCCTGCCGGGGAATTGGCACAAAAAGCCTGTGACCTGCACCGGCAATGGCTGTGTGTCGTTTATCCCAAGTACACCAAGGAGTATCATAAAGGGCTTGGTGAAATGTATGTCGCCGATGAGCGTTTCCGGGCGTATTATGACAAGATTGCTCCCGGCTGCGCCGAGTTTCTGCGCGATGCAATCAATATTTATTGCGAAAAATAATGAGCTTGTCAAGTTAAAGATGCAAAAGGGTAATGACTGGGTGCCGGTTGACAAAAAATATTGGGAAGACAAGAAATGGCTTGAAAAAGACAGGCCTTGGAAGAATAGGGCTTCGGAGTGAAAAGGAGAAGAAAATGGCGCTGTTTTTGTGCCCCGAGTGCAGGGAAAATATTTCAGATCGTGCGAATTACTGCCCTCATTGCGGTCTGCCGTCCAAATATTTCGATTTGACTGTATCGAAAATAACAAAAGATACGCCTGTTCTTGATTTGGCATCGCTGCGAAACACATTGATTTCTTTTGATCACGGTTATCAAACGCTGTTCGGCGCATCTCACTATATTACGGCAAAAGAATTATTAACGCTAAAGTCTTCTTTCGATATATGGGCGCAGCAGCTCGCTGACAAGTCAGCTTATGATTATTGCATGAAAAACGCCCATGGTTTTTCAATAGACATTGAATCGGTAAACACCTGCCTGCGCCGTTTTGAAACGGTTTCGCAGGACGCGGAAAATCATAACGCTCAATATATCGACCATATTCTGGAACAAAACAAGGATTATTTTGACAATCTCCTGAAAGATATTGACCCCGAAATCAAAATAGACGAAGAACAGCGGCGTGCTGTTGTCACCGACGACGATTACTGTCTGCTGGTAGCGGGTGCAGGCGCGGGAAAAACCACGACAATGGCGGCAAAAGTGAAATATCTGGCGGAAAAGAAACACATCGCGCCGGAGGATATCATCGTCATATCCTATACCCGCAAGGCAATCGACGAACTGAAAGAGCGTATCAATAACAAACTCAAAATCCCCGCGCGGATTTGCACATTTCATTCGTTCGCCTATGATATTGTCAGAAAATTCAGCGATACGCCGCCGGAGGTGAATTACTCGGCGTACAACATTATCTTTGAGATGCTGGAAAAAGAAATCTTTCACGATAAAAAACTGTTGAGGAAAGTGTTGCTTTTTCTCGGCTATTATTTTGATTTGCCCGCCGACGCGATGAATTATGACAATTTAAACCAGTTTCATCTGGCAAAGGCGGCGCAGGATTACGAAACTCTCAAAAGCGGCGCGGGAGAATATATCAAAAAAGTCTCGGAACAGCGCGGCCGCTCCATGCGGACGATAACAGGTGAATACCTGCGTTCGGTGCAGGAAGCGCAAATCGCCAATTTTTTATATCTGAACGGATTGGATTATGAATATGAACCGATATATCCTTTTGATATAAAAGGGGCGCGGAAAAAATACACGCCGGATTTTATCATAAGGCAGGGCGAGCATACCGCTTATCTGGAACATTACGCAGTCGGCGAAAGCGGACACAGTTTTGTGCTCACAAAGCAGGAAATCGCCAAATATTCGGCCGCTATAGGAGATAAGCGCAAACTGCACCGTCAAATGGGGACAACTCTTTTGGAGACATGGACATACTACAAAGACAGACGCCCGCTGTCGGAGCATTTGAAAGAGACGCTCATAAAAGAGGGATTTACGCTCAAAGAACGCGATTTCGCCGAAGTATATAAAAAGATTGTCGAAACCAGCAAGGATAAATACGTATTCAAAATGGTGCAGTTTCTGCTCACATTTATCGCCCAGTTCAAAACCTGCGGTTATGACGCGGGCGGATTTGCGGCTTTAAAAGCCAAAACCGATAATTTCCGCACGCATTTGTTTTTGGAAATTGCGGAATCCGTGTATGATTATTATCAAAAACAGCTCGCCGAACAAAACCGCATTGACTTTGAAGATATGATTAACGACGCTAATTTTTATCTGGCTGAAATCGAGCGGCAAAACATAGAATTGCCGTACAAATATATTATCATCGACGAATTTCAGGATATTGCCCGCCAGCGCTTCAATCTGACCAAACGGTTGAGCGACATAACAAAAGCGAAAGTCGTCGCGGTGGGCGATGACTGGCAGTCTATTTTTGCTTTTGCGGGTTCTGAAATCGGGTTGTTCACGCGTTTTATCGAATTGATGGGCAGCGGCGTTGAAATGAAAATCACGCATACATACCGCAATTCACAGGAATTGATCGATATGGCGGGCGGATTTGTGCAGAAGAACAATTCGCAAATAAAGAAGCAGCTGATTTCGCAAAAGAGCATTGTGAATCCGGTTGTTCTGACCGAATTTGACGATACGTTCAAACCCGACTACGCAATGGCCGAAGCGGCGGAACGGGCAATAGAAAATATTGTTGCCGAATATGGCGCAGATACTTCCATCCTGCTCGTCGGACGGTATAATTACGACAATTACAAAATAGGAAGGACAGGCAAATTCAACGATTTGCCCGGAAACCGTATCCAATGCGAAAAATTCCCGAAAGCGAATATTGTTTTTATGACCGCGCATACTTCAAAAGGTCTGGGATTTGACAATGTGATTTTGTTGAATATGTTCGAGAGCAAGTTCGGGTTTCCGTGCCAGTTGGAAGACGACCCCATTATGAAATTGGTGCGTTTTGAAGATATGTCAGTCCCATTCGCGGAGGAACGGCGGCTGTTTTACGTCGCGCTCACCCGCACGAAAAACCGCGTTTACATCCTTGCGCCGCAAACCAAACCCTCGCGTTTTTTGATAGAGCTTATAAACGACTACAAAATTCCGCACTCTGAAAATCTCAACATGGAAAAAGTGGATTTATTCCGGCTGCGCTGTCCGGCATGCGGTTATCCGCTCAAATATGAATTCAACAAAAATTACGGTTTGGGCTTGTATCTGTGCACGAACGAACCGGAGGTCTGCGACTTCATGACCAACAGCAGGGAGCATTTGCACGACATATATAAATGCAGCCAATGCGCGGACGGTTATATGATTGTGCGTTCTAAAGAAAACGAAGCGTTTTACGGCTGCACAAATTTCGACGTCAAGTCGAAACAGGGCTGTAAAAATACGCGGGAAATTAAAAAATATTTTTAAGTGACTTCCTGTTATAAGGAAGAGGAATGAACAGGGGCCGTATATGTCGAATATAATAATCCCGCAAAATTTATCCGTCGAAGAAAAACTCTCCCTCATGCGCGAGGATGCAATTCATGACATCGCCGACGGCGATAATTTCGCGATGGGCAATTACACCGGTACGGATGACGTCGACCTCGCGGCGATAGGCAAAAGTATATCGAATATAAAATCAAAACCGTCGCCGCCGACCGTGCCCAAAGTATTCGTGTCAAACGACTGCGCGTTCAACTGCACCTACTGCGGCTGCCGCTGTTCAAAAGATAAACGAAGATATACCCACAACACCGAAGAAATCGCCGATATGGCCCTTGCAACCGCGAACAAATGCGGCCACGGCGTTTTTATCACTTCGGCCATATGCAAAAATGCCGACTATACCGAGGAATTGATAATTGACACGTTGAAAATTTTACGGCACAAACGCGGCTATGACGGATATATCCACGCGAAGATAATGCCGGGGGCCGACCCGCTGCTAATTAGGCAGCTCGGATTTCTGGCCGACAGGGTGAGCGTGAATATAGAGCTGCCGCACAGCGACGGCTATAAGGTTCTCGCAAAACAGAAAACGAAAAACAATATAATCTCCCCGATGGCTGCGGTAAATGATTTCATAAACGAATTGAATCCAAAAAGGGGAGCCAAAGCCCGTTCAGAAACGGGCAGGATGTTCGCGCCCGCCGGACAGACTACGCAGATGATGGTCGGCGCGATGGGGGAAACCGACAGGACAATCACCGTTCTGGCAGATTCCCTTTACAAAAAATTTGATATGCGCCGGGTGTATTATTCGCCGTTCGACGCGGCCGATATCGGCGGTTACAAAACCCCGAAATGGCGCGGGCGGCGGCTGTATCAGGCGGACAGGCTCGTCAAATTATACGGCATGAGCCCCGACGAGATACTGCCCGAAAATTCGCCGAACCTCGACTTTGACATAGACCCGAAAGCCGGATATGCCCTGCGGAATATCGCTATGTTTCCGGTGGAAATAAACTCCGCGGACTATGAAACGCTGCTTCGGGTGCCGGGCTTTGGAATGACGAGCGCGAAAAAAATTGTCGCGGCAAGGAAAGTGTCGCGGCTGACTTATGACAATCTGAAATATATGCGCGTGCCTCTGTCCAAAAGCAAATATTTCATCACCTGCAGCGGCAGATATTACGGCGGGAATATGCTTGACAGTCCGCAGCTGCGAATAAAACTTTGGTCCGACGAATTTGTTTTCATGCAGAATATGGAGCAGACTTCCATGTTCACGCCGGATATGGATATGCTGCCGGTGGATTATGACGTGAGTACCTGAAGGACCAAACGGGTTCCGGAGAAAAATTATGAAAATCAAACTGACGAAATACCTGAAACCCTATATCATCTGCGTAATATTGGCCCCGCTTATGATGGTACTTGAAGTTTTCATGGATTTGCAGCAGCCGGCGCTGATGGCGGCTGTCGTAAATGACGGCATATTGGAAGCCAATGTGAGCGTCGTAGTTTATTCATGCATAAAAATGATCGCGGCGGCTGTTATCGGAATGATCGGCGGATTCGGGTGCACTGTGTTTGCCATGCTTGCTTCGATGAATTACGGCACCGATCTGAGGAGCGGTTTATTCGAAAAAATCGAGAGTTTTTCATTTGATGAAATAGACAAATTTTCAACCGGTTCACTTGTCACGCGCCTGACAAACGATGTGACACAGCTGCAGAACATCGTCGGCATGGCGCTGAGAATGTTTGTCCGTTCGCCGCTTCTATGCATAGGAAGCGTCGTCATGGCATTGTCCATAAGCATAAAATACGGCATTATTTTGACAGTCTGCATACCGATAATAGCCGCGCTTGTCATGATAATCTTCAAAAAAACAACGCCGATATTTCTTGTCATGCAGACCAAACTCGACAAATTGAACGCGATATTGCAGGAAAATCTGTCCGGCATCCGCGTGATCAAAGCGTTTGTGCGCGGCGGCTATGAAAAAGAGCGCTTCAACGCCGCAAACGAAGATTTGACAAGAACAGCGCTGGGCGCCATGAATATAATGGCGGTTGTAAATCCCGTCATGATGATTCTGATGAACGCCGTCGTCATAACGGTCATATATGTGGGCGGTTATCAGGTGCAGGCGGGAGAGATGCGCGTGGGGGACGTCATGGCCGCTATCAGCTATATGACGCAGATACTCATGACTTTTATGATGATGAGCATGGTATTCGCGGCAATACCCCGCGCCAAAGTGTCGGCGGACAGGGTGCGCGAGGTATTGGAAACCCGGCCGTCGATAACCGGAGGGAATATAACAGACGAAATAAAGCACGGAAATATCGTATTTGACGATGTATCGTTCGTCTACGCGGGAAGTTCAGGCGAAGCCGTGCTGAAAAACATATCTTTTAAAATAGACGCGGGAGAGCATATAGCGTTTCTGGGTTCGACCGGAGCGGGAAAAAGCACGCTTGTGAGCCTCATACCGCGTTTTTACGATGCGGCAAGCGGCAAAATATTCATCGACGGAATCGACGTAAAAGACTACGACCTGCCGGCCCTGCGTTCGCGTATAGGATTTGTATTGCAGGAATCCGTTTTGTTCAGCGGCTCTATATCCGAAAATATACGCTGGGGCAATCCGGAGGCAGGCGAAGCCGAAGTCGTCAAAGCGGCGGCGGCCGCGCAGGCCGACGAATATATTTCGTCGATGACGGACGGCTATGAAGCGATCCTCGGACAAAGGGGCCTCACTCTATCCGGCGGGCAGAAACAACGCGCCTGTATCGCCCGCGCCCTGATAAAACAGCCGAAAATACTGATCATGGACGACAGCACGTCGGCCTTGGACCTCGGCACGGAGAGCAGGCTGAACAAAGAGATAGAAGCCGCATATACAGGTAATACCCGGATAACAATAGCCCAGCGAATCGCTTCGGTGATGACTGCAGACCGGATATATGTGATAGACAACGGCATGATCGCCGCCGCGGGGACGCATGGCGAGCTTTTGGCGGACAGCGGGATATACCGCGACATATACGAATCGCAAATGGGACAGGGGGCGCCGGCAAATGGATAAAATGGATAAAAACAAAACAAATGAAAAAAATACCCCCGGCCAGCCGCCGCCGCAAAACCAGCCCAGGCCGTTCGGCGGCCCGCCCCCCGGCATGATGGGCCGCCCCGTCGAAAAGCCAAAGGATTTGTGGAAAACGCTAAAACGTATATTCGCATATCTGAAAACGCAGAAATTCGCGCTTATCAGCCTGATAGCCATGGTGATATCAGCTTCTTTGCTGTCCCGTGTGATGCCCGTATTGCAAAAAGAAGCGATAAACACCATAACCATAACGGAAAATTTTTCCGTCGATTTCGCAAAACTCAGATTTTATCTGATTTGCATGGGAGTATTATTTGCCGTTATCGCGGGGATCAGTCTTGTTCAGGGACTTCTTTCCGCGTCGGTTTCGCAGAAAACCGTGAAAATCATGAGAAGCGACTTGCTGGGCAAACTGCAGGATTTACCGGTGAGATATTTCGATGCGCATACCCACGGAGAGCTCATGAGCCGTTTGACAAACGACGCGGACAATGTGTCGATGTGCGTGTCGCAGAGCATTTCGTCCCTGTTTTCGAGCGTTATAACGATAGCCGGTTCCCTCTCCATGATGCTGTATTACAGCCGTCTGATGACTGTCATAAGCCTTGTTGTCGTTCCCGCCGGAATATTCGTCACAAAAGAAATATCCAAAAAAACCCGCGTATATTTCAAAGAACAGCAAAAAGGGCTCGGCGAGCTCAACGGGCACATAGAAGAAATGGTGACGGGGCAGAAAACGGTCATAGCGTTCAACCGGCAGAAACATTCAATCGAGCAGTTTGACACGATAAATAAAAGACTGAGGCAGGACAGCATATTGGCCCAGATATTTTCCGGAACGGTCGGGCCGCTCATGAATGTTTTGAATAATCTGTCTTTCGCCTGCGTCGCGATAGCCGGAGGCATCCTGATGACGGCTCAACAGGCAATATCAGACAGCGTTTTTCTGACGGCGCTGTGCGGGAGCATTTCGATTGGGACAATACAGCTCTTCATAAATCTTTCGCGGCAGTTTTCGCGCCCCATAAACGAGCTCGCCAACCAATTCAACTCGATACAATCGGCGATAGCGGGAGCGGAACGCGTTTTCGGCGTGATGGACGAACAGCCCGAAAACGACGAAGGAACAATGCATATGCCCCAGTCGGATATCAAAGGCGACGTCGAGTTTAAAAACGTGAACTTCGGGTATGATCCAAAAAAGCCCGTGCTGAAAGATTTTTCCATCGACGTAAAAACGGGGCAAAAAATCGCGCTTGTCGGCCACACGGGCGCGGGAAAGACAACCGTCGTGAATTTGCTCACGCGGTTTTATGATACGGACAGCGGGGGCATTTTTCTCGACGGCATAAATATACGGGATATACAAAAAGACGATTTGCGGCGGTCGATAGGTATTGTTTTGCAGGATACCGTGCTTTTCACGGGGACGATACGCGACAACATACGTTACGGCAGGCTTGACGCCTCCGACGACGAAATCAGGCGGGCGGCAACAACCGCGAACGCCGACGGCTTCATTTCACGCCTGCGCAGCGGATACGACACCGAATTGTCCGAAGCGGGCGGCAATCTGAGCCAGGGCCAGCGGCAGCTTATTTCCATTGCCCGCGCCGTTTTGGCAAACCCCAAAATTCTGCTTCTCGACGAGGCGACCTCGAGCGTCGATACGAGAACCGAAATGCACATACAACAGGCCATGCAGGAGCTCATGAAAAACCGGACGTGCTTTATCATCGCGCACAGGCTCTCGACCATACGCAACGCGGACAATATTCTCGTCATAGATGACGGGCGCATCGCCGAGAGCGGCAGCCATGACGAGCTTATGGCAAACCGCGGCGCATATCACACGCTCTATTTTTCTTAAAAAAGATATGGGCAAACGGCTTGTTTTTTCTTTGATTTTGTGGTATAATATGCTGTCTTAATTAAATCATTTGAGGAGCGATTTTATGAAATATGTCGATAAACCGTTGGAGACGGTGTATGATGATTTGGGTACGTCATCAGAAAACGGCTTGACTGAAGCGCAGGCCGGCGTCAGGCAGGCAGAGTACGGGCCCAACAAATTCAAAGAAGCGAACAAAGAAACCGTTTTCCAAAAAATATTCGGACACATGAAAGATTTTACCACATTGATTCTTCTGGCCGCCGGCATTGTCGCGTTGTATTCCGCTTTGTCCGGAGACGGCGGAAAGGGACCGACGGACGCGGTGGTTATCTTTTTAATAGTCGCGTTAAATATTTTTTTGGCGGTCAAACAGGAAATGGGAGCGGAAAAATCTCTGGAAGCTTTGAAGAAAATGACGGCGCAGATGACGGTCGTTGTCAGAAACGGCGCGCACCAGACAATAGAGGCCGACCAATTGGTGCCTGGAGACATAGTCCTCCTGTCCGCAGGCGACGCGGTGCCTGCGGATTGCAGACTGATAGAGTCAATAAATCTTCAGGTGGATGAATCCATGCTCACGGGCGAAAGCGTGCCTGCGGAAAAAGACGCGAATGCACAAGTGAAAGAAGACGCTTCCGTCGGAGACAGATTCAATTCGGTTCATTCCGGCTGCACGGTCACAAAAGGGCGGGCAAAAGCGGTTGTTTTCGCGACCGGAATGAATACGGAAATGGGGCATATCGCCGAACTCTTGAACGATACGATGAAAGTGCGCACGCCGTTGCAGCGGAAAATGGACAAGTTATGCAAATTTATCTGCGTCCTGGCGCTGGCGTCGGGAACTTTATTGTTTATCCTTCAGACATTCGCCGACGTTGAATTGTCGTACAGACTTCTGAATTCCGTATCTCTCGCAGTTGCCGCCATACCCGAAAGCCTGCCTGTCATCATGACGATTACCCTGGCTTACGGAATTACGACAATGGCGCAAAAAAAAGCCATCATAAGAAAAATGCCCGCTGTCGAAGCGCTTGGCAGCGCGCAGGTCATTTGCTCCGATAAAACAGGCACGCTGACCATGAACCAAATGACCGTTCAAAGGTTGTGGGCCGCGGGAAACGACCCCGTTGCCGCCTGTGCGAATTTAAACGACGATGAAAATAAAATTGTAAAATATATGGCGCTCTGCAACAATGCGAATATAGGCATTGTCGCCGGCGAAACGCAGGAAGTCGGAGACCCGACCGAGTTGGGCCTCATAAGGCTCATGCGCCAGAAGGGTTTTATACCCGACGAACTTGCCCACGGTTATCCGAGAGTGCATGAATTGCCTTTTGATTCGGGGCGCAAGCTCATGACCACGGTGCATAAAATGTACACCGGAAAGTATTTATCGATTACAAAAGGCGCCTTTGACCGCATACCCTGCGACCGCGCGACGGATATATTCGCGGAAGCGCAGATTCATCACGACGACTGGAGCGGCAGATCACTCAGAGTTCTGGCTGTCGGGTATAAGATATACGACCAATTGCCCCAACGGCCGGACGCGGAAGAACTGGAGAATAATATCACTTTTCTGGGGATTGTGGGAATGATTGACCCGCCGAGACCGGAGAGTGCGGAAGCTGTGCGCGTGGCTAAGGAAGCCGGAATCAGAGTCGTCATGATCACGGGCGACCATGCCGGAACGGCCAAAGCCATAGCGGAAGATATAGGGATATACGAAGAAGGCGACAGAATCGTCACGGGCGCGCAGCTTGGAAGTATGACGCAAAAAGAACTTGAGGCGGACGTCGAAAGTTGTTCCGTTTTCGCGAGGGTCAGTCCGGAAGATAAAATATCCATTGTGCAGGCCTGGCAGCACCGCGGAGCGGTGGTGGCCATGACCGGCGACGGGGTCAACGACGCGCCCGCCCTGCAGGCCGCCGATATAGGCGTGGCTATGGGAAGCGGCACGGACGTATCCAAAAAGGCCGGCGACATGATACTGACAGATGACAATTTCGCAAGTATCGTTTCGGCCGTTTCGGAAGGGCGGCGCGTCTACGACAATATATGTAAAGTGCTCATATCGCTCATACCCTCCAATATATCGGAGGTCGTCGCCATGATTTTGGGGTTCGTGCTATGGGGCGCAACGCCTTTTGCCGCCATACAACTGCTGTTTTTAAATGTCGTCGCGGACGGTATCCCGGATTTGTGCATGTGCAAGGAAGCAATCGAACCCGGCGCCATGAAGCGCAGGCCCATACCCAAGGATGCGGGTGTTTTTGCGCATGGTATGGGCTGGCGCGTACTGCTCATGGGCGTGTGGTTTACCATCCTCGCAATGACGGCGTATTATATAGGCAGCCATGTGTCCGTCGCCGGGCTGGCGCCGAGCCATGAAGCGGGAAGAACCATGGCGTATGTGAGTCTGGCGTGGGCTTCCGTTGTGAATATTATGAATGTGAGAAGTTTCAAGGAATCCATATTTAAAATCGGGTTTGCTTCCAATCCGCTGTTATTCGGCGGAATATGCCTGTCTTTGACGCTTGTGGCCGTTACAGCCGCCGTTCCGGGAATACGCGAGGTATTCCACAATGTCCCGCTCACCGGAACTCATTGGGCTGTCATGGCCTGCATGGCGCTCACTCCGTTTGTCATGATGGAAACCATCAAGATTTTCGTACGCCGAAATTCCAAAACATAAAAGACGCGTCACTCATTGTTGACGATGATGGCTTTTTCGCCGATTTCATTGATGATTTTCACTCCGTTTATGCCGTTGTTTTCGGAAATGACCGCGTGCTTCAAGCCGGGCTTCAGATGTACCGACGGCTCCCCGGTGGCAAAACTGCACCCTCTGAGCTGCAGCTTGCCGCTGTCCGCCTCGACAAGCGGAAGTTCAACGGAGTTTTTCATACAGCGCGCCTCCCAGTGGCTGCTCACTCCGTGATGGGCTCCCGGAACGAAACTGCTCTTCCAGCCGCTGCTCAGGTAACAGTCGTTCAGCGAAACATAACTTTGGCTGTGGGATATGACGTTTTGATCCGACGGCCCCCAGAACGAACAGTTGACGAGCCTCACCGAGCCGTCGCAGGTGGGGCTTATTTCTATCGAGACGGGATTTTCGCCGTGAGTCGCCACAAACTGCCCGTTTGTGACAAGGATGCCCATCGGCTGCAAATAATCCACCAGCATGCACCTCTGGGCCTCGTCCGCCCCGATACCGCACAACTGGCCGTTCATCCTGCCCATCGGAGTTGAAATGAAACGGTACCCTATATTCACCGGAAACACAAATGTGTTGGTGACGTATTCCCAGTCGGTCCGTCCGAATATGAAGGCCTCGCAGTTTTTCCACATATATTCGCGCACTTTGCCGAAATCGCCGCCGGTCTGCGCGGAGGACCACCAGTGGCAGTGGAACTGCACGTTGTCTATCCTGCCTATATCCGAGCAGGAATCGACCAATATGCCGCGCCTCAGAACGCAGCCGTACACGCTTCTGATGCGGTGGCGCACGTTGCCTTCGGGGCCGACCTGTATGCCGTTGTATGAGTTTATCAAAGTGACGTTTTCCACCGTGTTGTCCCCGCCGGTCAAATGGAATGTCCACGGATACGGCACTATATCGTCCAGGAGCTGCTCGGGGTAATAGACGCTCAGCCCGCAGACCGCACAAGAGCTGCCCAGCTCAAACAGGGCCGGCCCGTCCTCCCTGCCCTTTCCGCCAATCGCCAGAATCACCGTGCCGACCAGCGGTTCGATATACATCGGGGACTGAGCCGCCCCGGACAGCGTGACCCCCTCCGGGATTTTCAGGCTCCCCCCGATGAGATATTTCCCGGCGGGCAGCGTAATTTGCGCCCCGCCGTTTTTCGCGGCGTCGTCGAGCATTTTTTGAACGGCGATTGTGTCGTCGGTTTTTCCGTCAGCCATGATTTTGTAATCCTGTGTGTTTATCATTGTTATTTTTATTCCTTTCTGTGAGTATGTACCGCTATTTTATCATATTTTTCACGCTTATGCAATAGCGCGAAGACAATAATCCGCGAAATTTAACAAATTTTGCATTGAAGTTTTGCAGGAGATATGGTATTGTATTGTCATGGCAGATTTATTTTCGACGCTGTTCTGTAAATAGCGTCGGAAGTAGTGAAATATTCGGAGGATTTGAACATGGCAGATATATTCAAGGTTGAAAATCCCGTATATCAAGATACAAAAGAATTATTAGAACAATACGACGGAAACTGGGTTATAATGCATAGCAGGAACAATAAGAAACATGGACTCGTAATTTATTATTCGCCTGACGGCAGAGAATTGGATAAAAAAATCATGGAATTAGACAAAGAATCAGATATGTACCATGATTACAATGTAAGATATATAGGCAAACAAAGGTCTATCAATGCGTCCGGAGGATTGTTTTTATGATATGTTTGGATATAAATTTAATCTCCAACAGCATTGAGATAGAAACCAAAATTTGGCGAACGAATAGTGACCAATTTGTAAAATGTTACATGATTTTTGACACGGGAGCCGCTATGACGGCAATAGATACGTCTATCGCTCTGCGCTGCGGATATAATTTGAGAAACGCCAAAGAAGTGTTTGTCAGCGGAATCGGGGGGAGCAACATACGGGCGAAACAAATAATAATTCCTGATTTTAAATTAGGGGAAGTTGAGTTAGGTCCGATAACGGCAGATGTCCTTGATTTTCCGGAAAACAGTAACACACGTGCATTATTAGGTGTAAACGTAATAAAAGAATTTAGAGTTATTATGGAATTTAATTATAAAAATATTCCAAATGGGGTTATCTGTTTAGAGCCTGCCTTTGATATAAAAG